>CAZHDP010000173.1:0-6783 GCA_964531605.1 uncultured Burkholderiaceae bacterium
CGCACCATGGCGGCCTTGCTGTCGAGCATGGCCTCGTCCATGTTGATGTCGATGATCTGGGCACCGTTTTCGACCTGTTGGCGGGCCACGGCCAAGGCTTGCTCGAACTCTCCGTTCAAGATCATGCGGGCAAAGGCTTTGGAGCCCGTCACATTGGTGCGCTCACCAATGTTGACAAACAGCGAGTTGGACTCGACGCGCACGGGCTCGAGACCAGACAACAGCATCGGGGAAATCAAAGGCTCAGACATGCAACTTACCTGCGAAAAACCATGGGGAAACCCCGTTCAGGCAAGCGTCGTTGGAGAAGGTGCGCGGGCCGACCGGCCGCACGGCCCGAGCCTGACGCGGGTTTTGAAACAACCTGCGCTGCAACGCTTCTCGGGATGACGAATTGTAAGGCTTGTGTTCTACTGTGGGGCCAGTCTTGAAAATACCCCTCTGGGGTGGCACCGAATCACCATGTTTCAGAAGCTTTTCCGCAAGCTCAACCCCTCTTTCGGCGATGCAGAGCGCAAAGAGGCCAAACACTCCCCCAGCATGACGCTGGCAGCGGAGATGCTGACGGCCCCCTCTGCCTTGATGCAACTCAGCGTTGCCGAAGCCAAGGTGGTGGTGCACTACATGAGCCCACAGTTCATCCCCGAAGGGACCATGTTCATCCGTGAGGGCGACGAGGAGGACACCGGCTTCATGGTGCTGGTGCTCGATGGTGAAGTCACGGTTGAAAACATCGTGGTGAGCCGCGTCTCGCCAATCACGCTCACAGTGTTGGGCCCTGGCAGCATGCACGGTGAATTGGGCTTGATTGATGGGTTGCCACGGTCAGCCTCTTGCACCGCCAGCTCTGATTTGCGTTGTGCGATCTTGACCCGAGAGGGCATGTTGCAACTGCTGAAAGACGACCCACGCATTGGCGCCAAACTGATGATGGCCATTTCCATGCGCATCGGTGACCGATTGCGTGACAACACGGAAAAGCTCAAAAAATACGTGCAGCTGACCAAGACGATGCAGCAAGAAATCGACCGCTTGATGCCAAGTTAGGCATAAATCTCGACTGGTGCCTATAATTTCCCCCAGGCGATACTTACTACAAACGCCAGTACCTTGAGGGAGGAAACATGTCTATTGCACACACTTTATCGGGCATCATTTTGGTCTCTGGATCCGCTTTTGCGCAGGATGCTGCGATCACATTGAAAGGCTCCGACCGGCTCAACTACCAAGCCTCAGACGCCCCCGTTGTGGCGGCCGAAGACGCGCCGGTAGGCCACGTCAAAACGGTAACAGGGTCCACCTTTGTGGTGACCGACGGCAAAGCCAAAGCGGCCAACGTAGGCGCCCCTGTGATGAACGGCAGTGTGCTCAAAACGGGGGCTGGGAGCACCTTGGGCGTCACATTCAAAGACGGCACGATGATGTCTTTTGGACCTGAGACCGAACTCAAGGTCGATGAGTACCTCTATGCCCCTGCAGACGGCAAGTTGAAGTTTGCGTCTCGCTTGGTTCGCGGGACCATGAACTACATCTCTGGTGTGATTGCCAAGCTCAAGCCCGACGCTGTGACGGTCAACACCCCAACAGGCATGATTGGTGTGCGTGGCACCCAGTTTGCGGCCAAAGTGACCCCGGAGACCCCATGACACTTCCCCAACTGGCCCGAAGGGCCAGCTTGGTCGTTGTCAGCCTGTTGGCCGGTTGTGCGCTCTGCCGCCCCACCCCTGTCACTTTACCCCCCCCGGTAGATTACGTGGTGCTTTTGCCCAATGCGGATGGTACGGTTGGCAAAGTTTTCGTCAAAGGTCAGCAAGGCGAGCAATCGCTGGTCAATGCAGGTTGGGGCGCTGCACTGAACGGCGCTGTGGCACCGGCAGAGGTGCCGCAGGACCAACTGCTGAAAGACTTTGGTGATGCCTTGGGTGCGCGCCCGATGGCACCAGAAAATTTCTACCTTTACTTTGAAAGCGGCGGCGCCAAACTGACCGCCGAGTCACAGGCCTTGATCCCCACCATCCTGAACAAGGTGCTGGCGCGAGAAAGTGCTGATGTGTCCGTGGTGGGTCATTCTGATACCGTGGGCAAAGCAGATGCCAACACCAAACTGGCCTACCAACGGGCAAGCTCGATTGCCCGTTTGTTGCGTGAGCGAGGCATGCAGGCCGCCACGCTGTCCATCGAGTCCCATGGTGAAAGCAACCTGTTGATTTCGACCCCGGATGAAACGCCGGAGCCGCGAAACCGCCGCGTTGAAGTCAGCATCCGTTGACACGACGGACAAGTGGGTACACGCTCACTTGTCCACCATCACCACCTCATCGCCTGACTCACCCCGTTGCAAACGGTCGATGTGCAAACGCACCAGAGGATCTTGAGGGTAGGTGGCAGCCAGCATGGTGAACGCGTGCAGACCATCCGTCACGTCCAAGCCGTTCAAACGCTGAGCAGCCAACAGCGCATACGCCTCCTTGTACTCAGCAAGCGGCGCGCGGGTCTTCTCATCGCCGTCGACCACAGGTTCGTAGACCATCAACGGCTGTTTTTTACCCTTGAGAACCAGTCGCCCAACCGGACGAGCTTCCACACCCGTACACCCAACGTAAACCGCTTCAGACATGCAAAACAAGGTACCCAGGTGTTTGTTGACGCTCTCTAAACGCGCGGCTGTGTTGACGGGATCACCCAAGGCACGGTAGTCAAACATGTGGGCACCCCCGAAATTGCCCACAATCACATCGCCCGAATGCACACCAATGCGCGTGTTGCCAAAACGCACGCCACGGGCTTTCAGGTCAGCCGCGTACCCTTTGGCAAACGCGTGCATCTCTAAAGCACAGGTCAGCGCACGCTGGCGGTGGTCCTCTTGGCGCACAGGCGCAGAAAACACCACCGCCACGGCGTCTCCCATGATGCGGTCCAGGGTTCCTTCGTGTTTGAACGCGATCGCTACCATGCCATCCAGGTAAGCATTGAGCGAGGTCACCGCCTCGCCAGGATCCATGTTTTCCATCAAGGTGGTGAAGCCTTGCAAATCGGTGAAGATGAAACTGCAGGTCTGGCGCGTTCCCCCAAGCTCCAGCCCCTCCGGGTGTTTGACCAGGTAGGCCACTTTGTTGGGGGAGACGTAGCGGGCAAACGCATCGGTCAACCACCGCTGCTGACGCTCACTCATGAAGTGATGGACCAGGCTGCAAAGCACAAAACTGGCCAACACCACCAAAGAAGGCGTCAGCGGATTGAACAGAATCTGGTACTGGGAAAAAGCCAACCAACCGATGGAGAAGACGCTGGCGATCATCATCGCTGACAGCCCCGCTGCGAGCAGTGCGCGGGCTTTGAGCGCCAACAGGCCAACCGCAAAACCCACGGTCATCATGACCAAAAGTTCTGCCGACTGCGACCAGCTCGGTCGGGTAAGCGGCTTGTTGGACAACATTTGTTCCAACGCCTGGGCATGCACTTCCACCCCAGGGATGATGTGGCCCAAGGCACTGAACCGCAAATCCATCAACCCTTGGGCTGAACTGCCCACCAGCAGTAACTTGCCCTTTAAATCGTCAGCAGGCACCTCACCCGCCAACAACTGCCAAGCAGGGATGTAACGGCTGGGCTGCGATGTGCTGTAGTGAACCCACGCCTCACCTTGCGCCGTCGTGGGCACCACGACCTGACCGATGCGCACTTCTTGCAAGCCCGCCGAGCCCCCGCCGGTAGATTCGGCGCTGGTCAAGATGCTGTTCTTGGCCCCCTGGGACACCCGCAACATTTCCGCCGTGAACGAGGGCACGGCCTGGTCACGGTAGCGCAGGACCAGCGGCACACGCCGCACCACGCCGTCGTCGTCAGGCACAAAAGTCAGCACACCATTGCCAGCTGCTTCGGCCTGGAAGGCCGGTAAAGAGGGCAAGACCGTGTCAAACCGGTACAAAAAAGGCAAAACAGAGGGGCCTTTGTTCACGTAGGGCGCTGCCGAGGAAAGCGCCGACGTAGACGGCAATGGCGCCTGCTGCCGAGGAGCCATGGTGAAGCCCAACACCACGCCCCCACCCGCCAAGGATTTCACCATCACCTCGTCGTGATCAGGCAACGTCTTCACGGCGTCACGCCACGCAGAGGTATCGCCGCCACCTGCCGCACTGTGGCGCGACCACAGCGCAGCCATGGCCTGTGGCGACGTGCGGTCTGGCTCGGAAAACACCACATCAAAGCCGATCGCCGCGGCACCCGCGCTGCGCATGGTGTCGATCATGTCGGCGATGCGCGTGCGCGGCCAAGGCCATTGACCCAGGCGCTTGAGGCTGGCCTCATCAATGTCCACAATGCGCACGGGCACGTCGACATAGGTCCGCGGCTGCCAGCGCTGGTACTGGTCAAACAGGCTGTTGCGCAGGCCCTGCACCGGTTGCGGATCGGCGATCATCATGGCCGCGCCCAGCAACACCAGGGCCAGCGGCAACAACGGTGGCATCCATGAGACACGCCATCGGTTCGCGACAGAAAACTTCATATCCCTCACCTTTGTTCAGCAGGTGCCCCACGCGCCGTCCTCACAGCGTCGCCATCTCAGGCTGCAGCTTTATAAAACAGGGACCTTGGCACAGACCGCGGGGCCAAGGGCACCACCGCCTCTTGAATCGCAAAAATGTGCTCAGGCGTGGTCCCACAGCAACCCCCCACAATGTTCACCAGGCCTTCGGCGGCAAACTCGTGCAACAGACGCGAGGTCACCTCAGGCGTTTCGTCAAACCCAGTTTCAGCCATGGGGTTGGGCAAACCGGCATTCGGGTAGCAGCTGATGAAAGTGTCATCTGCCACACGGTTCAGCTCCTGGATGTAGGGCCGCATCAGCGCGGCCCCGAGCGCGCAGTTGAGGCCCACTGCCAGTGGCTGCGCATGGCGCACGCTGTACCAGAACGCTGTGACCGTTTGACCACTCAGGATGCGCCCCGACGCATCGGTGACCGTGCCACTGATGATGAGCGGCAAGCGTTCTCCCGATTGCTCAAAAAACTCGTCTATCGCGAACAATGCCGCCTTGGCGTTGAGGGTGTCAAAGATCGTTTCTACCAGTAACACGTCAGAACCGCCCTCGACCAGCGCCTTGACTTGGTCAAAGTAAGCGGCCCGCAGCTCTTCAAAATTCACGTTGCGCGCACCCGCATCGTTGACATCGGGGCTGATGCTGGCCGTTTTAGGGGTTGGGCCCAGCGCCCCCACCACGAACCGAGGCCGATCGGGGGTGGAATACTTGTCGGCTGCTGCACGGGCGATGCGGGCAGACGCCAGGTTCATCTCGTAGGCCAAGTCGGCCATGTCGTAATCGGCCTGGGCAATGGTGGTGGCGCCAAAGGTGTTGGTTTCAATCAGGTCGGCCCCGGCGGCCAGGTACTTTTCGTGGATGTCGCGAATGACGTCAGGACGGGTCAACGAGAGCAATTCGTTGTTGCCTTTCACGTCTTTATGGAAGTCTTTGAACCGCTCGCCACGGTACTGCGCTTCGGACAGCTTGAACCGTTGCACCATGGTGCCCATTGCCCCGTCCAGGATGACAATGCGTTGCGCCAGCAGGGCAGGAAGGGCTTGGGCACGGGTGTAAGCAATGGTCTTCATGATGCCCCGATTGTAGAAAGGTCGTCCGTTGAAGGCCTCTCCAGCCGAAGACCCTCGTTTTCCCGGGACAATAGAGGGATGAGACACCTGTTACCCAAGCAAGCGTGGGCATTGATTCAGGCAGCGCAAAGCTGCCCGCCCGACGCAGCGCCCCTGTTTGTGGATGTGCGCATGGAAGTGGAAATGCTTTATGTGGGCCGTCCACCGCTGGTGGAGCACGTGCCTTGGTACGAGTACCCCGAGTTGACCCCTGATCCCAATGCCTTTTGTGCCACCCTTGACCGTTTGGTCGACGGCCACAAAGACCGCACCGTGCTGTTGCTGTGCCGCAGCGGGCAGCGTTCCGTCTACGCGGGCGAGGCCCTGGAGGCCTACGGCTTCACCGATGTGGTGAACATATTGCATGGGTTTGAAGGTGACCTGGACGCGCAATTCCACCGCTCTACCCTGAACGGCTGGCGCTTCGACGAGCTGCCCTGGGAACAGATGTGAGCGTCACCTTCGCTGAGAAATTCGACTTTTGACCGCGCTCTCCATCCTGCGTGAGGTCTTTGGCTACGACAGCTTTCGCGGCCCCCAAGAAGACATCGTGGCACACACCTGTGCCGGGGGTGACGCGCTCGTGCTCATGCCCACGGGTGGCGGCAAATCACTGTGCTACCAGATCCCGGCCATTGCCCGCCAACGTGCAGGCCACGGCGTCACCATCGTGATTTCGCCCTTGATCGCGTTGATGCAAGACCAAGTCGGCGCCTTGCACGAGGCGGGGGTTGAGGCAGCCTTTTTGAACTCGACCTTGAGCAGCGAAGAGGCCTACGCGGTCGAGCAACGCATGATGCGCGGTGACATCACCCTGCTCTACGCGGCACCTGAGCGGGTGACAACCGCCCGTTTTCTGGCCCAACTCGATGCCATGGCGGATGCGGGCAAACTCAGCCTCTTTGCCATTGATGAAGCCCACTGCGTGAGCCAATGGGGTCACGACTTTCGACCTGAATACCGTGGTCTCACCGTGCTGCACGAACGCTACCCCGGCGTGCCCCGCATTGCACTGACCGCCACAGCAGACGACCTCACACGCGCCGACATCGTAGAGCGCCTGCAGCTTGAGGCAGCCCAACAGTTTGTCAGCAGCTTCGACCGGCCCAACATCCGCTACACCATCGTCGAGAA
>CAZHDP010000174.1:0-6779 GCA_964531605.1 uncultured Burkholderiaceae bacterium
CGGGGAAGAAGTTGATGATGCGGTCCAGCGCCTGGTTGGCGCTGTTGGCGTGCAGGGTGGCCATGCACAAATGGCCTGTTTCTGCGAAGGCCACCGCGTGCTCCATCGTCTCGCGGTCGCGGATCTCACCCATCAAAATCACATCCGGCGCTTGGCGCAAGGTGTTTTTCAGGGCCACGCCCCAGTTGTCAGTGTCGAGACCCACTTCACGCTGCGTCACGATGCAATTCTTGTGCGGGTGCACGAACTCGACCGGGTCTTCCACGGTGATGATGTGGCCGTAAGAATTGATGTTGCGCCAGTCGATCATGGCCGCCAAGCTGGTGGACTTGCCTGACCCTGTGCCACCCACAAAAATGACCAGCCCGCGCTTGGTCATCGCCACCTCTTTGAGCACTTGGGGCAAACCCAGACCGTCAATGGTGGGCAATTGCGCGGGAATCACCCGCAGCACCAAACCCACACGCCCTTGTTGTACAAAGGCATTGACGCGAAAGCGGCCGATGCCAGGGGGCGAGATCGCAAAGTTGCACTCTTTGGTGCGCTCAAAGTCCGCCGCCTGCTTGTCGCTCATGATGGCACGGGCCAAGGCCATGGTGTGGCCAGGTTCCAGCGACTGAGGGGAGACTTTGGTGATCTTGCCGTCGACCTTGATCGCCGGTGGAAACTCTGCCGTGATGAACAAATCACTGCCGTTGCGGCTGATGAGCAGCTTGAGCAAATCATTGACGAATCGGCTGGCCTGTTCGCGTTCCATGGTGGTGGTCCTCAGTTCGGGAAGTTTTCAGGCGTTTTGGCTTTGCCTCGGGCTTCAGCGCCGCTGATCACGTTGCGCCGCACTAAGTCCAGCAAATTCTGGTCCAGCGTCTGCATGCCGTAGTTGCTGCCGGTCTGGATGGCCGAGTACATCTGCGCCACCTTGGCTTCGCGGATCAAATTGCGGATGGCTGGGGTGCCGATCATGATTTCATGGGCGGCCACGCGGCCTTGACCGTCTTTGGTTTTGCAAAGTGTTTGTGAGATCACCGCTTGCAGCGATTCCGACAACATCGCGCGCACCATCTCTTTCTCTTCGGCGGGGAACACGTCAATGATCCGGTCGATGGTTTTGGCGGCGCTGCTGGTGTGCAAGGTGCCAAACACCAGGTGCCCGGTTTCTGCCGCGGTCATGGCCAGCCGTATGGTTTCCAGGTCGCGCATTTCGCCCACCAAGATGGCATCGGGGTCTTCACGCAAGGCGGACTTCAACGCGGCCGCAAAGCTGAGCGTGTGCGGCCCCACTTCGCGCTGGTTGATCAGGCATTTTTTGGATTCGTGCACGAACTCGATGGGGTCTTCCACCGTAAGGATGTGGCCGTACTCGTTTTCGTTCAGGTAGTTCACCATCGCGGCGAGGGTGGTGGATTTGCCGGAACCCGTGGGGCCGGTCACCAGCACCATGCCGCGTGGCTTGAGCGACAACTCGGCAAAGATTTTGGGCGCGTTCAGCTGCTCCAAGGACAAGATCTTGGACGGGATGGTTCGGAACACCGCACCCGCCCCCCGGTTGTGGTTGAACGCATTGACCCGAAACCGTGCCAAGCCTTCGATTTCAAACGAGAAATCGATCTCCAAAAACTCCTCGTACATCTTGCGCTGGCTGTCGTTCATGATGTCGTACACCATGGCGTGAACCTGCTTGTGGTCAAACGGCTCCACGTTGATGCGCCGCACATCGCCGTGCACCCGGATCATCGGTGGCAAGCCTGCGGACAGGTGCAAGTCAGAAGCTTTGTTTTTGACGCTGAACGCCAGCAGTTGGGTAATGTCCACGTGGTCCTCTTCGGTGGCGGTGCTCGGCCTTGAAAATCTCCCCTGGATCTTCGCCGTTGACACCAGTTGTCGGATCTTTGATACGCTCCAGCGTTGATTATGACCACGATTCAACACAACTTGCAGACCGTGCGGCAGCGTTTGATGGCCGCTTGCGACGCCGCCGGACGTGAACCGCAGTCCGTCACTTTATTGGCGGTGTCCAAAACGCAATCCGCCGATGCACTGCGCGCGGCGCACGAGGCGGGGCAAACCGCGTTTGGCGAAAACTACATCCAAGAAGCCTTGGACAAAATGGCAGCGCTGCGCGACTTGCCCTTGCAGTGGCACTGCATCGGGCCGATACAGAGCAACAAAACCCGCCCGGTGGCCGAGCATTTTGACTGGGTGCACAGTGTGGACCGCCTCAAAATCGCCCAGCGCCTGAGCGAGCAACGCCCCGCCACGCTGCCGCCCTTGCAGGTGTGCATGCAGGTGAATGTGGACGGCGGCCCGACCAAAGCGGGCGTGCCCCCCGAAGAAGCCGTCGACCTGGCCCTGCAGATCACGGCGCTGCCACGCCTGGTGCTGCGCGGCATCATGACCATCCCCGAACCGGCAGATGGGTTTGACGCCCAGTTGGCCGTGCACCAGCAAGCCCACGGGCTGTTCGTGCGGATCCGCTCAGCACTTCAGCAAAACCAGACACCACACGCCACAGAGTTCGACACCCTGTCGATGGGCATGACGGGGGACCTGGAAGCCGCTGTTCATGCGGGCAGCACAATGGTGCGGGTGGGGACGGCAATTTTTGGCAGCAGACCCTCCAAAACGGCCTGAGCTGACAGGCTGGGCAAGCATCAGGGCGAGGTGGACCTGGCTGACAACTCGCGTATGAACGGAGGGCCGTTGCCAAAGTCGGTCCTGAGTTTGACGGCATACGACATGTCGGGGGTGTACCAAAAAGTCACTTTACGGGCAGGGCTGTATTGGTATTTGAACGTGACCTCGACCCGGAAGGTCTGAAACGTTCCCAAGGGCACCGTCACCGCTTCTTTGGCCACCACCTTGGCTTCCACATCGACCCACCCCCGGGGCCCCACGCGGGGCGCAAAAGCCGACCGCGAAGACCAACGGTTGCCCACCCTAAATTCGCCGCCAGGGACGGTGGCCCAGGGCGGGTCATAGGTGCCGGTGCCATCCTCGGTGACAAAGCCCGCTCCGGTCACGGTGGCAGAGGCTATACCGACCCCCGTCCCCCGGTAGAGGTCAGGCCCGATGGCCTTGGTGACCGCCGACGCTTTGGCGACTACCGGGCCACCCTCTTGGTTGCGGATCACGAACTCCCACCGCTCGCCGTCTTTGAATCGTTGCGTCAAATCCGTGCCCCCACCCAAGCCCTGTTGGTCAGGCTGGGTCACGATCTTGGCGCGGTCAAGCTTCTCAATGGTGGCAGCCGCCAGCTCACTGATCGTGCCGCTGGGGTATTTTTTCAGGTAGGCGTAAAAGTCATCGGCGCGGGTGCTGTTTTTGATCGCATCCCACTCCGCCTTTTCTTGGGCAAAGGCGGCCTCACGCTCAGTCTCAGCGGGTTTGATCGGGCTCACCACTTTGCCGGTGTTGAAGTAAAAATCTTCCTCCAGGCTGGTGGATTCCCAAGGGATTTGGCGTCCTTGGCTCTTTTGCCGTACGTTGAGGCGCACGCGTTTGAACACGTCTTCAATGCGCGCCGAGGGCTTGCGCAATTCCTGCAACAAAAACTCGGTATACAAACCGTTGCCCGTCTGCACATCACCGTCTTCGGCAACGTTGCCGGGTGCAGTGGCATAAGCCAAGAACGTGCCGGTGGGTGCGTCCAAAGGCGCCAGACCTTTGGCAGACGCTTTGCTGCTGAAGGGGTTGTCGCGGCAGGCATCAAGCACCACGATGTTCATGCGGTTGCCCGCTGCTTTGAACGCTTCGATCACCCGGTTCACATCCACCGCTTGAACGGGCACATCGTCAGCCACGCTCAGGTGGGCATCCACCGGCACCATGTAATTGCGCCAGTCCAGTTGCAAGCCATGGCCCGCGTAATAGAACATGCCCACCCCTTGCTTGCCCTGTAAGCTGGCTTTGACCTTGTCAATGGCGGCATTCATGCGGGTTTTGTCACCGTCCACCAACTCGACCACCGTGAAGCCCAGGCCGCGCAGGGTGTCGCCCATGGCCTTGGCGTCTTTAGCCGGATTGATCAACTTGGCGTTACCGGGGTAATCCGCGTTGCCGATGACCAGGGCCACACGCACGTCCGCCGGGGCCTGGGCTGTCACCGGCAGGCTGATGAGCGCCCACCCCAAGGCCAAGAGGCCCAGACCACGGACAGACAAGCTCATGCTCATTTGGCTGTCGCTGGCATGGGCACGGGCTTGACGGCACCACAGTCTGCCGACACCCACTTACCTGAAGATGCCATGGTGCTGCCCTCCATGGCGGCCTTGGCTTTGCTGTGGAAAGTCATGGTCATGGTGTACGCGGTGTCGCCAGAGAACGTGTACACCCCTTCCCCACGGGAGGGCGGGTTTTCGCACACGAAGGTCATGCGCATGCCCGTGGCCGATTTGTCGCTGATGGTGGTGGTGCATTCACCCTTGTTTTGGTGCGGCATTTGACCGCGCTCGACCATCTCTTTGGAAATGCACGCCTTGGCGCTCATGCCGCCGCTTGGGTTCATGCTGACGCCGCTTTGCCCCATCATTTCTTGCATCTTTTTTCGCTGCTCAGGGGGCATGCTGGCCAGTTGCTGCTGCATCTTGGCCATGGCCTCTTCCATTTTGGGGTTGCCGCCCATTTTGGATTGCACGTCCCACAAGCCGGGCCTCATCGTTTGTGCGTGCGATGCGCTGAACACGAGCAGCACCTGCAGCAGCAGTACCGCCTTCATCATCCCTTGCTTCGCCAAACCTTGCTTGAACATGGCAGACCTCCCCTTCACATTGTTGTTGGACACGCCCTCATTGTGGGCACAAGCTCGCCTTGCCGCAACTCAAGCCAGAGGCAAGCGGCTGCTGTTTTTCACCTCTTCCATCACGGCATAGGTCCGCGTTTCACGCACCCCAGGCAATTGCCACAGCACCGTGCCCGCAAACTCGCGGTAGGCCAGCATGTCGGCCATGCGGGTTTTGAGCAGGTAGTCAAAGCCGCCAGCCACCATGTGGCACTCCATGATCTCGTCGCGCACCTGCACTGCAGCCTTGAACTGCTCGAACACATTGGGCGTCGTGCGGTCGAGCAGCACTTCCACAAACACCATCATGCCGCGCCCGAGTTTGAGCGGGTTCAGCCGTGCCTCGTAACCCAGGATGTAGCCCTCGCGCACCAGCCGTTGGGTACGCGCCAGCACGGCGGTGGGCGACAAGGCAACGGCTTCGGCAAGCTTCAAGTTCGACAAACGCCCGTCGATCTGCAGCAATTGCAGGATCTTCAGGTCCACACGGTCCAAGGCATCCAGGGTGTCATTCGGCAGGCTCATGGTTTGAATTATTCACTTTTTCATCTTGATTTCAGTGAAAAATTCACTCGCTCCTGCGAAATGATCTGACCATCAACCAACATTGGAGCCTGACATGCAAGATCGCCTTCCCACCCCCTACCGACCTGAAGCCGAGATCGTTGCCCACCGCTTGAGCAGCTTGGATGGGCACACCCCGCTCGACTGGGCGCAGGCCACTGGCATGGCCAGCCCCTGGGTGCAAGCCGTGCGAGACAACCCCCCTCCGTTTTGGGCGATGGAGAGTTTGCTCAAGGAGTACCCCATCTCCAGCGCTGAAGGCCTGGCCCTGATGCGCTTGGCCGAGGCCCTGCTGCGCGTGCCAGACGCTGAAACAGCCATCGCGCTCACCGCCGATCAGCTGGGTAGGGCGGATTTCGCTGGCGACAGCGCAGGCTTGCTGGCCAACCTGTCGTCTGCGGCGATCGCGCTGTCCAAGAAATTCCTCCCTGAAGGAGATGGCAAAGGCTCGGACAGCAGCCTGGGCTTGATGACCCGCCTGGGGGCCAAAACCGTCGTGGCCGCCACGGTGCGGGCCGTGCAATTGCTGGGCCGTCAGTTCGTGCTGGGCCAGACCATGACCGAGGCGCTGCGGCAAGCCGATGGCCAACGAGGCAGCGACCAACACGGCCGTGGATTGCGCTTCAGCTATGACATGCTGGGCGAGGGTGCGCGCACCGAAGCCGATGCCCAGCGCTACCTGGCCAGCTACACAGATGCTATTCAATCAATAGCAAACAATGCCGCCAATGCTGTGGAAACGCCACAAAACGATGGCATTTCCATCAAGCTCAGTGCGCTGCATCCCCGGTACGAACACACCCAACACGCCCGCGTGATGGCCGAGCTGGTGCCTCGCGTCTGGGGCCTGTGCGAGCTGGCGGCAAAGGCCAACATCAACCTCACCATCGACGCCGAGGAGGTGGACCGCCTGGAACTCTCGCTCGATGTGTTTGAAGCGCTGCTCCAGCGCGTGGCGCAGCATTACCCTCAGTGGCAAGGCCTGGGTCTGGCCTTGCAGGCCTACCAAACCCGCGCGCTGGAATTGATCGAGCACCTGATTGGCTTGGCGCGACACCACCGGGTGCGCTTGATGTGCCGACTGGTCAAAGGCGCTTACTGGGATGCAGAAATCAAGCGTGCACAAGAGATGGGCATGCCGCACTACCCCGTGTTCACCCACAAGCACCATACCGACGTGTCTTACCTGGCCTGTGCCCGCGCGCTGCTGGCCGCCCCTGACGTGATGTACCCGCAGTTCGCCACCCACAATGCAGGCACCATCGCGGCCATCGTGCACATGGCGGCAGGCTCAGGGGGCACTTTTGAATTGCAACGCCTGCACGGCATGGGCGAAGGCGTGTACCGCGAGGTGCTGAAGAACCCGCTGATCCGCTGCCGTGTCTATGCCCCGGTGGGCGCGCACAAAGACCTGTTGGCCTACCTGGTGCGCCGCCTG
>CAZHDP010000175.1:0-6779 GCA_964531605.1 uncultured Burkholderiaceae bacterium
CAGGTAAATCACAGGCAGATCACGGGCCAGTCAGGGGCTGTAAACGACGCCCATCCAAGTGACGCGGGTCAAGTCGCTCGGGTCAAGTCACGCTGGTATCCTCGCCGCATGTCCGCCTACACGCTCCAAGACCTGTTGAAACAACCGGCGTTCATTCAACTGTGGTTCTCTCGGTTGACGGGCACATCGGCCAACCAGATGTTGATGGTGGCATTGGGTTGGCAGATGTATGACATCACCGCCAGCGCTTGGGACCTGGGCTTGGTCGGGCTGTACCAGTTTTTACCGGCGCTGTTGCTGTCTCTGGTCGCCGGCCAAGTGGTGGACCGCTTCCACCGCGCGCGCATCGTGGCCCTGTGTCTGGCCCTGCAAGGTGTTGCCGCGTGTGGGTTGATGGCCGCCACCCTGGGGCACTGGGTGTCCCGAGATCTGGTGCTGCTGATGTCCGTGGTAATGGGGGTTGCCCGCGCATTTCAGATGCCCGCGCAGCAGGCGCTCACGCCCATGCTGGTTCCGCAAGCCATGTTGCCTCGGGCCATGGCCTTCAGCTCGGTGGGGCTGCAAACAGCGATCATTGGCGGCCCGGCATTGGGCGGTTTGCTGTTCGCTGCGGGTGCGTCCGTCGTGTACGGCACCTGCTTGGCTTTGCTGGCGGTGGGATGTGTTTTGGCGTTGCGGCTGCGCTACGACCACGCGCCACCGCCCCGTGAGGCCATCAACGCACAAAGTTTGCTGGCCGGGCTGGCCTTCGTGTGGCAGCGCAAGGTGATCTTGGGGGCGATTTCGTTGGACCTCTTTGCGGTACTGCTGGGTGGGGCCACGGCGCTGTTGCCGATGTTCGCCAAAGACATCCTCCATGTGGGTCCTGTAGGTCTGGGGCTGTTGCGGGCTGCTCCCGCGGCAGGCGCATTGCTCACCTCGCTGGCCCTGACACGGTGGCCGTTGGAGCGCAAGGTGGGGCGACGCATGCTGTGGGCCGTGGCGGTGTACGGCATGTCTACCCTGGTGTTTGGTGTGTCCACCAGTTTTGGCCTGTCGCTGTTGATGCTGGCGGTATCGGGCTGTGCGGACATGGTCAGCGTGGTGGTGCGGCAAACCCTGGTGCAGCTGGAAACACCAGACCACATGCGCGGGCGTGTGGGTGCGGTGAATTCGGTGTTCATCGGTGCCAGCAACCAGCTGGGCGAGTTTGAATCAGGGGCCACTGCCGCGTTGCTGGGACCCGTGGGTTCGGTGGTGGTGGGTGGCGTGGGCACCTTGTTGATCGCCATGAGCTGGTTCAAACTCTTCCCCGCATTGGCCCGACGCGACAAACTTTCAGGCTGAGTTTCTGCAGGTGAAACGCCTGCCTGCGCAGTCGCGTTCGTGCTGTGTGCCGTGGTGCAAGGCGTACACAATGGTTTCAGTGCTTCATCCTGGAGAACGCCTGTGACCTTCGCTTTGCCTGCCAACCCCCAGTCTGCCCACGTCGCTGCGATGGCGACGCCTTTGGTCATCGCTGGTTACCCCTTGCTTGAAAGCTTGCGAACGTGCCGCGTTCAAACCACGCCTGATCAGCGCACAGGCTATGGCCGCGCACCCATGGGCCAATTCAGCTACAGCGACCACATCTGGACGCACCTGGACCGCGATGTCGTCACCCCAGCTAATGACCTGCTGTATTTTTGCGGCTGGGTGAATTTGAAACAGGCCCCCGCTTGGCTGACCGCACCAGCACCCACAGGGCGTTATTTTGTGGTGGAGTTGCTCGACGCCTACACCGAAAACTTTTTGAACGTGGGCACCCGTAAAGTGCCACCCAACGGAGGGCGTTTCATGTTGACGGGGCCATCTACGCCCCCGCAAACTGCCTCGGATGCTGTGCAGGTGGTGTGCCCCACCGATGTGGTGTGGTTGCTGGGCCGGGTGCTGGTGTCGGGCGATGCCGATTTCGAGGCCGCCAAGCAATTCATGCAGGGCTTCACGTTGCAAAGCACCGGTGGCTTGCCCGAGACCGTGCGGCACTGGCAAGACACGGGTGACGAGGCGGTCGATTTTTTTGCCAACCTGCTCCGGGCCAGCGAAGAGTTTCCGCCCCCGCCCGGATCGGGTGACTTGTCTGCCTTGCACGTGGCCTTGGGCTTGCCACCTGGCGACACCGATAAGCTGGCACGCAGCAATGCCCGTGTGTTGGACGGCTTGCGGGCGGCGTACCGCCATGGCATGCAGATCATCGAAGCCCACACCACCAGCCAAACCCGCAAGGCCTGGGGCTATTCCACCAAACTTGGTTGCTGGGGCGGCAACTTGCTGATGCGAGCCACCACCGCGTTCAAAGGTTTGGGGGCCTTGAGCGCTGAAGAAACCATTTACGCGATGGCAGACTTTGACAGCGCGGGCGAGGCACTCTCTGGCCGTCAAACCTACACCTTGCGCTTCGCGCCAGGCGAGTTGCCGCCAGCAGATGCCTTTTGGTCAGTCACCCTGTATGGTGATGACCGTTACTTTGCGGCCAACCCCATCGGTCGCTATGCCATTGGCGACCGCACCGAAGGCCTGTTGTTGGACGACGACGGTGGCCTGACGCTGAACATCCAGCACACCGCCCCCCAGGGGCGTGAACCCAACTGGCTGCCCGCGCCATCGGGCAGCTTTTACCTCATCCTGCGGTGTTACCAACCCCGCGAAGCCCTGCTGACAGGGCGCTACGCGATACCCCCGGTACAACGTGCGCCCACCACGGAGAACGCCGCATGACCACCCCACTTCAAGCCCTGGTCCGTGAGGCCATCATCTACACGCTGCCCTTGTACGAAATGGCCCGCATGAGTTCGGCCAGCGGGCCACGCAAGAACCCCCAAGGGTCGCTGGCCGACCCCGCTGGCGGGCCCGAATCCAGCAAACGTTGGGTGAATGTGTTCACGCACACGCGGCAATTGCTGGGCCCGCAAGACCGGCGCGTGGTCACGCCCAACAACGACACGCTGTACACCAACGCTTGGTTGGACCTGTCACGCGGGCCGATGCTGCTGCACGCCCCGGACACCCACGGCCGCTATTACGTGCTGGGCTTTTTGGATTTTTATACCAACCCGTTCGCCTACTCGGGCTCGCGCACCACGGGCACAGGCGCGCAGGTGTTGTTTGTGCATGGCCCAGCTTGGCGTGGCACGGTACCGAAAGGCACCATCGAGATTGCCTCGCCGACCGACCACGTGTGGGTTTTGGGCCGCATCCTCGCCACGCAACATGAAGACCTCACCCCCGTCCATGCGCTGCAAAACCAATTCCTGGTGAAGCCTGCCGCGCAACCCGATGCGCCTTTTGCGGGTGACGTCGTGGACACCGGCATCCAGCCCAGGGACATGTTGGGCGACCCCGCCACGTTCGTGCGGGTGGTAAACCGTGCGTTGGCCCTCAACCCGCCACCCCCGCAAGACGCTGCCATGGTGGCCCGCTTTGCCGCCGTCGGCATCGGTGCCCAGGCGACGACGTCTGCAGATTTGCCGATGCTGGGGCAGGTGTTGCGTGAGGTCTTGGCCGAGTTGGACCAGCCCCGGTCGTCCAACCTGGGCGGTGGCTGGTCGGTGGCTTGCGAGATCACCTCGTCGTTTGGGCAAGACTGGTGGCTGCGTGCGCTGGTGGCACGCGGCTACATCGGGATGTTGGGCGTGGAGGAGGTGGTGTACGTGATGGCCGATGTTGACGCCACCGGCACCACGCTTGAGGGTGTGAACCGCTATCGCTTGCGTTTCCCGCCCGGTGGTTTGCCACAAGCGGGCGCGTTTTGGTCCATCACGATGTACCGCAAGTCAGACTACCTGCTGGTCGACAACCCGATTCAGCGCTATTCCATCGGCGACCGCACCCCCGACCTGGTGTACGACGGCGATGGCGGGCTCACCATCACGATGAGCCACCATGCCCCCACAAGCCAAGCCAACTGGCTGCCCGCGCCCGCAGAGCCGTTTTACGTCACCCTGAGGATTTACCTGCCAAGTGAGGCCCACCTGACCCATCGCTATGTGTACCCTGCGATCGAGGCCCTGTGACGCGGTCTGGGCTCAGGCGTCTGCTTTCACATTGGCTGCCTTGGCCACTTGCGCCCATTTTTGCTGTTCAGCTTTGATGAAGCTTGCAAATTTTTCGATGCTGCCGCCACCGTCTTCGGCGCCATAGAGGTCCATTTTTTCTTGGACGTCAGGCATGGCGAGCACCTTGTTCACGTCTTCGTTCATGCGCTGGGCCATGGCCATGGGCAGTTTGCCGGGGCCCATCAGGCCGTACCAGACCGTGGCGTCAAAGCCGGGGAAACCTTGCTCGGCCATGGTTGGCAGGTTGGGGTAGCTTTTGGCGCGCTTCACACGGGTCTGCGCGAGCGCCAAGACCTTGCCACCCTTGATGTGGGGTGTGGCCGAGGTCATGGTCTCAAAGCAGTAGTTCACTTGCCCGCCGATCAGGTCGGCCAGCGCGGGGCCAGAGCCACGGTAGGGCACGTGCAGGGCCGAAATTTTGGCCTGCAGCTTGAACATCTCCAGTGCAAAGTGCTGTGCCGAGCCGCCACCGGCAGAGGCGAAGCTGATGGCGCCGGGCTTTTGCTTGCACAGTTCGATCAGGTCTTTGACCGTCTTGGCCGGTTGATCGGCGTTGCAGATCAGCACGTTCGGCGTCACGCCCACCATGCTGATGGGCACGAAGTCTTTGTCCACGTCGTAGTTCAGCTTGCTGCCCATGGCCGGAGCCAAGGCGTGGCTGTTGATGTGGGCCATCAGCAAGGTGTTGCCGTCGCTCGCTTGCTTGCTGACGTAATCGGCGGCGATCACCCCTGCGGCGCCTGCTTTGTTTTCGATCACCACGCTGAGGTTCCACATGGCCGAGAGCTTTTGCCCCACCACACGGGCCAGGGCATCGGTGCCGCCGCCCGGCGGAAAGCCCACGATGATGCGTACCGGGCCATTGGGCAGGGTTTGCGCGCCCAGCATGGGGCTGGCCAGGGTGGCTGCAGCGGCGGCGCTGGCGGTGAGCAGGGTTCGGCGTTGCATGGTGGGCTCCTTAGGCGGTTTGGATGGCGGGGGCGGGGTGGGCTGAAAAATGGTCCATGGTCGCGAGCACGCCCGAGCCGGCGAGCTTGACGCCAAAGAGCTTCAAGCCCATTTCGCAAGCGCTCAAGGCCGCGATCAAGGTGAGGTCGTTGCAATCACCCAGGTGGCCAATGCGGAACATGCGGCCTTTGACCTTGCCCAAACCGGTGCCCAGCGAGCAGTCGAAGCGTTCGTAGATCAGCTTGCGCACGGCGTCCGCGTCCACGCCCTCGGGCATGATCACGCCGGTGAGGATGGGCGAGTACAGCTTGGGGTCCGCACACTGGATGGGCAAGCCCCAGGCGTTCACCGCCGCGCGCGCGCCTGCGGCCCAGCGTTGGTGACGGGCAAACACCGCATCCAGCCCTTGGCCCAGGATCATGTCGCAGGCTTCGCTCAGGCCGTACATCAGGTTGGTGTTGGGGGTGTAGGGCCAGTAGCCCGTTTTGTTCATCTCGATGATTTCGTCCCAAGCCCAGAATGCCTTGGGCAGCTTGGCTGTTTTGCTGGCTTCAATGGCCTTGGGGGACAGGGCATTGAAGCTCATGCCTGGGGGCAACATCAGGCCCTTTTGGGAGCCACTGACCGTCACATCCACGCCCCAGGCGTCGTGCTCGTAAGGCGCAGACGCCAGGCCAGAGATGGTGTCCACCATCAGCAGCGCAGGGTGTTTGGCCGCGTCGATGGCGCGGCGCACGGCTGCAATGTCGCTGGTCACACCCGTAGAGGTCTCGTTGTGCACCACGCACACGGCTTTGATGCGGTGGGTGGTGTCGGCCTTGAGGCGCGCCTCGATCATGTCGGCCTGCACACCTTGGCGCCAGCCGGGGGCGTTGGGCAAGGCTGCATCGGCACCCTGGTAGCTCAGGAACTCGGTCTTGAGCCCCAACCGTGTGGCCATCTTGTGCCACAGCGAGGCGAAGTGACCGGTTTCAAACATCAGCAACTCATCGCCGGGGCTGGCGATGTTGCACAGTGCCGCTTCCCACGCGCCGGTGCCCGAGGCGGGGTAAATCATCACGGGGTGCTGGGTTTTGAAAATCTTTTGGATGTCGGCCAACACCTTGCGCCCCAAGGCTCCGAATTCTGGACCCCGGTGGTCAATGGTGGGCAGGCTCATGGCGCGCAAGATGCGGTCTGGCACGGGCGATGGCCCTGGGATTTGCAAGAAGTGGCGGCCTGTGGGGTGGAAGTCGAGGTTCAGCATGGCGGGGGAGCAGTGCATCAGAGTGGATTTGATTTAAATTTTTGCATACAAAATTCATTTGTCAATCAGTTTGTTCCTGATATGCTCTGGTTTAGATTAAATTTTGCATACAAAATAAAATGTCAGCCGAGATCATTTCCATTCCCAGGGCATCGCTGCACGAGCAGGTGGCCCACCGCCTGCGCCAGATGCTGGTGGAGGGGCGCATTGCGCCTGGGGCCAAGCTCAACGAGCGCGAGCTGAGCGAGGTGCTCAAGGTGTCACGCACGCCGTTGCGCGAGGCGATCAAAATGCTGGCCGCCGAGGGCCTGGTGGAGTTGCTGCCCAACCGAGGGGCGATTGCCGTGTCGTTGACCGAGGCCGATGTGCTCAACACCTTCGAGGTGATGGCCGGGCTGGAGGCGCAGTCGGGTGAGTTGGCGGCGCAACGTGTCACCGATGCCGAGTTGGCCGAAATCAAGGCGCTGCATTTTGAAATGATGGCGGCCTACATCCGGGCGGACTTGTCGAAC
>CAZHDP010000176.1:0-1084 GCA_964531605.1 uncultured Burkholderiaceae bacterium
CCGACGACGCCGGTGCCCGCATGCACGTGTGCTCGGACTCGGACTACTGCCAGTCACGCCAGGCTTCGCAAACAGAGCAGGCGCCATCGGGAGAGGCCGCATGAGCGCCCACATCCGCCAGGCCGGCGAGGCCGATCTGCCTGCCGTGCTGACCCTGTATGCCCAGCCGGACCTGGACAACGGGCATGTGTTGAGTGAGCACGAGGCCCGCGCCGTGTTCGCGCAGTTTGCGCGCTACCCGAACTACCGCCTGTTCGTCGCCCTGCGGGACGACAGGGTAGTGGGCACTTATGCGCTGCTGGTCATGCACAACCTGGCACACCGTGGCGCGCCTTCCGCCATTGCCGAAGACGTGGTGGTCGATAGAGCCTGCCAGGGTCAGGGCATAGGCCGCCAGATGATGGCCCACGCCCTGCAGCTGGCCAAAGAGGCCGGTTGCTACAAGCTGGCCCTGTCTTCCAACCGCAAGCGCAAAGACGCGCATGCGTTTTACGAATCGCTGGGCTTTCAACAGCACGGCCTGAGCTTTGTGATGGAGCCCTGACATGCACACCGACCCTTCTACCCCTTTGCTGCAGGTGCGTGGCATCAGCAAGCGCTATGGCGACCGCGTGGCCCTGCACGAGGTGTCCTTTGACCTCTGGCCCGGCGAGGTGCTGGCCGTGGTGGGCGAATCCGGCTCGGGCAAATCCACCCTGCTCAACGCCATTGCCGCCCGCGCCAAGCCGGACGCCGGCAGCGTGCAGTACTGCACCCGTGAAGCGGGCCTGCAGGAAGTGTTTTTGATGACCGAGGCCCAGCAACGCCTACTGGCCCGCACCGACTGGGGCTTTGTGCACCAGAACGCCGCTGACGGTTTGCGCATGGATGTGTCGGCCGGTGCCAATGTGGGCGAGCGCCTCATGGGCCTGGGCGAGCGTAACTACGCGCACCTGCGTGCCACCGCAGCACAGTGGCTGAGCCGCGTCGAGATCGACCCCGCCCGCATGGACGACACGCCCCGCACTTTTTCGGGCGGCATGCGCCAGCGCTTGCAGATCGCCCGCAACCTCGTCACCGAGCCACGCCTGGTGTTTATGGATGA
>CAZHDP010000176.1:1094-6776 GCA_964531605.1 uncultured Burkholderiaceae bacterium
CCTCCGGTCTGGATGTGTCGGTGCAGGCTCGCCTGCTGGACATGCTGCGCCAGCTCACCCAGGGCATGCAGCTCGCCGCCATCATCGTGACGCACGACCTCGCCGTGGCCCGCCTGCTGGCCCACCGCATGATGGTGATGCAGCGTGGCCGCGTGGTGGAGTCCGGCCTGACCGACCAGCTGCTGGACGACCCCCAGCACCCTTACACCCAACTTCTCGTTTCCTCGGTACTACAGCCATGAGCACACCCTTGTTGCAACTCCAGGGGGTAGCCAAGCGCTTTACCCTGCACCACCAATCCGGCGCGGAGCTGGCAGTCATGTCGGACGCCAGTTTTGCGGTGCACGCCGGCGAATGCGTGGTCTTAGACGGCCCCTCCGGTATGGGCAAAAGCACGCTGCTGAAAATGATCTACGCCAACTACCGCGCCAGCACCGGTCAAATTGCCGTGACCGACGCGCGTGGCCACACCATCGACATGACCAGCGCCACACCGCGTGAGCTGGTGCGCATGCGCAAGGAGACCATTGGCTATGTGAGCCAGTTCCTGCGCGTGATACCGCGGGTACCGGCCATCGATGTGGTGGCAGAGTCCCTGCTAGAGGACACAGCCAACGACCCGCAAGCTGTGGCTGCAGCGCGGGAGGAAGCCGGCCGCTGGCTGACCCGCTTGCGCATTCCTGAGCGGCTGTGGCACCTGCCCCCGGCGACCTTTTCCGGCGGGGAGCAGCAGCGCATCAACATCGCCCGCAACATGATCAAGCCGCGGCCCTTGCTGCTGCTGGACGAACCCACTGCGTCGCTGGATGCGGCCAATACCGACACCGTCATCACCCTGATCCGCGAGGCCATTGCCCGTGGCGCTGCGGTGGTAGGAATATTTCACGATGCCGAGGTAGGCCGCGCCGTAGCCACCCGCCATATCGACGTCACCCAGTTCCGGAGCCAGGCCGCATGAGCACTTCAACCTTGTTTACCAACGCGCGCCTGGTGCTTGCCGATGAGGTGCTGAACGGCAGCCTTCTGGCACAGGACGGCCACATTGCCGAAGTTCAATCTGGTCGCTCGCAAGCAGCAGATGCCATCGATCTGGAAGGGGACTACCTGCTGCCCGGTCTGGTGGAAATGCACACTGACAACTTCGAGCGTCACTTGATGCCACGGCCCAAAGTCTATTGGGCGGAACTGCCGGCGCTCATGGCACATGACGCCGAAGTAGCCGCCGCGGGCATTACCACCGTGTTCGATGCTCTGGGCGTGGGCGAGGCCGACACGGAAAGCCTGCGCGGCAGTGCATGGAGCGGTGTTCTTCAAATTATCGATGCATGCCATGCGCAGGGCCTATTGCGGGCAGACCACCACTTGCATGTGCGCTGCGAACTTCCAGCCCCCAACACCATTGAACTCTTTGCGCCGTTTCTGGGTCACCCGCGCCGGTCCCTGATCTCGCTCATGGACCACACACCGGGCCAACGCCAGTGGGAAGACATTGAGCAGGCTCGCACCTACTACACCGGCAAAAAGGGATGGAGCCAGCAGAAGTTTGAGCAGCAGGTCGCGCAGGCCAACGAGCTGCAGGCCAAATACGCAGAACCACACCGCGCCTACTTGGTGGACCACTGCCGCAGCAACGGCATTGCGCTGGCTAGCCACGATGACACCACCGTGGCACACGTGGAGCAGGCGCATGCCGAAGGTGCCAGTATGTCGGAGTTCCCCACTACCGTGGCGGCAGCCCAGGAAGCGCGTGCGCGCGGCTTGCGCACCGTCATGGGCGGGCCCAATGTAGTGCGCGGCGGCTCCCACTCCGGCAATGTCGCTGCGGCAGACCTGGCCAAGCTGGGGCTGCTGGACATTTTGTCGTCCGACTATGTGCCTGGCAGCATGCTCAGCGGCGCCATGCGCCTGGTGCGCGATGGCCTGATGACGCTGCCACAAGCCGTGGCCATCGTCAGCCGTACGCCGGCCCTGGCCACAGGCCTGAGCGACCGGGGAGCTATCGCTGCGGGCTTGCGTGCCGACCTGATCCAGGTGCGCATGGCGACCCTGCCGGGCGGGCAGGAACACCCCGTAGTGCGCGCCGTCTGGCGTGAAGGCCGGCGGGTGCTGTAAGTGCGCCTTGCGTCATACAAATTTCCCTGAAGTTTCATCAAAACGTCACCCCACCGCCGGACACTGAATCTGTCTAGACAAATTGAGGAGAAGCCATGCACCACGCACTCCGTATTGAACAACTCAACAAACACTTTGCCAACGGCAAGCACGCGCTGAACAACATCAACCTCACCGTGGCACAGGGTGAGATGGTGGCTTTGATCGGTGCTTCGGGGTCCGGCAAATCCACGCTCATGCGCCACATGGCTGGCTTGGTATCGGCGGACGCGGGGCCGGGCTCCTTGATCGAGGTAGATGGCTGCTGCGTGCAGCAGGGCGGCCGGGTACACCGCAACATCCGCAAGGTGCGGGCCCGCATCGGCTTTGTGTTCCAGCAATTCAACCTGGTGGACCGACTGCCGGTCCAGGTCAATGTGTTGGTGGGTTTGCTGCACCGCATGCCACTGTGGCGCGGGCTGCTGCGCTGGTTCACCGAACAGGAACGCGCACAGGCCATCGAGGCGCTGCAACGTGTGGGCATTGCCGAATGCCACGCCCAGCGTGCCTCCACCTTGTCGGGCGGCCAGCAGCAACGCGCCGCCATTGCCCGCACGCTGGTGCAAGGCGCGAAAGTGGTGCTCGCGGACGAGCCGATTGCTTCGCTGGACCCGGAGTCCTCCCGCAAGGTGATGGAGATTCTGGCCCGCATCAACCGTGAAGACTGCTGCACCGTGATCGTGTCGCTGCATCAGGTCGATATGGCACTCAAGTACTGCCCTCGCGTGGTAGCCCTGAACCAGGGCTGTGTGGTCTATGACGGCCCCGCCAGTGCACTCACCCCCGACCTGCTGCGCGAACTCTATGGCGTGCAGGCCGATGAAATTCTGGCGGATGCGCAACGTCCTGCCACTTCCCCGGTACTCGTGCCGTCTGCCCCTTGGGGCAGCCCGGTGGCGCAGACCGCTTGACCTTCCCTGCCAACCTTTTCAGGAGCTTTCCATGTTGAAAAAAATCTGGGCGACCTCGGTCGCCGCTATCAGCCTCGGCCTGCTGGCACCCGCAGCCGGTGCACAGGAACTGAACTTCGGCATCATCTCGACCGAATCGTCCCAGCAACTCAAACAGCAATGGCAACCGGTGCTGGACGCACTGACCCAGCAAACCGGCCTCAAGGTCAATGCATTTTTTGCCCCGGACTATGCCGGCGTGATCGAAGGCATGCGCTTCAACAAAGTGCAGTTCGCCTGGTTCGGCAACAAGTCCGCCATGGAAGCGGTGGACCGTGCCAACGGTGAAGTGTTTGCCAAAGTCGTCAACATCGACGGCACCGAAGGCTACTACTCCCACCTGATCGTGCACCGCGACAGCGCCCTCAAGTCGGTGGACGACGTGCTCAAGAACGCCAAGAACCTGAACTTCGGCAACGGTGACCCGAACTCCACCTCCGGCTTCCTGGTGCCCGGTTACTACGTGTTCGCCAAGAACAATGTGGACACCAAGAGCGCCTTCAAGGTCGCCCGCTCTGCCAACCACGAAACCAACGCCATGGCCGTGGCCAACAAGCAAGTGGACGTGGCCACCAACAACAGCGAAACCCTGGCCAAGCTGGAAAAAACCATGCCCGAAAAGGTCAAGGAATTGCGCGTGGTCTGGACTTCTCCACTGATTGCCTCCGACCCCTTGGTGTGGCGCAAGGACCTGCCCGACGCCACCAAGGCCAAGCTCAAGGCCTTCTTCACCGGCTATGGAAAGACCAGCCCTGCCGAGCGCGAAATCATGGCCAAGTTGAACTGGTCCACCTTCAAGGAATCCAACAACAGCCAGTTGCTGCCGATCCGCCAGCTCGACATGTTCAGCAAGCGCACCAAGGTGGAAGCCGACACCACCCTGGCTGAAGACGACAAGAAGCGCCAGCTGGCTGAGCTGGACAAGAAACTCGCTGAGCTGAAGTGATGTCCACCACCCCGGCCCCCACTGTGACGCCCCGCCTGCCCGCTACGGTTGGCGCCGCTGCCTCGAAGCAAGGTCTGGGGTGGCACCTCTCTTGGGCCTTGTTGCTGGCCCTGCTCGCCATCTCGTGGAAGGGCGCAGACATGCGCCCCGCCGACCTGGTCCGCGATTCCGGCAACATGGCCACTTACCTGGCAGACTTTTTCCCCCCAAAGTTCGGTGACTGGCGCAACTACGTGCAAGAAATGTTGGTCACCTTGCAGATCGCCCTCTGGGGCACTGCCCTTGCAGTAGTAACAGCCATTCCCATGGCGCTGTTGGCCTCGGCCAACCTCGTGCCCTGGTGGGTCTACCAGCCGATGCGCCGCCTCATGGACGCCACCCGTGCCATCAATGAGATGGTGTTTGCGATGCTGTTTGTGGTGGCCGTAGGCCTGGGCCCGTTTGCCGGTGTGCTGGCGCTGTGGATTCATACCAGCGGCGTGCTGGCCAAGCTGTTCTCGGAGGCAGTCGAAGCCATAGACCCCCAACCGGTGGAAGGCATTCGCTCTACAGGGGCTACCGCGCTGCACGAAATCATCTACGGCGTCATTCCGCAAGTCATGCCCTTGTGGATTTCCTTCACGCTGTACCGCTTTGAGAGCAATGTGCGCTCCGCGTCCGTGGTGGGCATGGTCGGAGCCGGGGGCATCGGCGTGGTGCTGTGGGAAATCATCCGCGGCTTCCAGTACGCAGAAACCTGTGCCGTCATGATCATCATCGTGGCTACGGTAAGCATCATCGATCTGGTGTCCGCCCGCATCCGCAAAGCCCTGGTCTGAGGAGACTGATATGGCATTGGACATGGAAGACATCGCCGCCTTGTTTGACAAGCGTGCGGGCAGCCAATACGGCCGCGAGCCAGTGAACCAGATGGAGCACGCCCTGCAATGCGCCCTGCTGGCGGAGCAGGCTGGCGAGAGCATCGAGACCGTAGTCGCAGCGCTACTGCACGACATCGGCCACCTGATTGCAGCCGAGCGTGACGGCGTCATGGACGACACCCAAGAGAAAGACGACCTGCACCAGTATGTGGCGCTGCCGTTTTTGCGTGCGCTGCTGCCCGATGCCGTGCTGGAACCCATTCGCCTGCATGTGGATGCCAAACGCTACCTGTGCGCCACCGAGCCCAGCTACTGGGCCGCACTCTCCGAAGGCTCCCAGCGCAGCCTGGAACTCCAAGGTGGCCCGTTCAGCGAAGCGGAGTTGCAAAGCTTTATCGCCCAACCCTTTGCCGAAGAGGCGGTGCGCCTGCGCCGCTATGACGACCTGGCCAAGGTGCCCGGCAAAGGGACCCCGGACTTCAAGTACTTCGCGGAGAAGCTCAGCGCCGTGTGCGCGTAAGCACAGCGGCCACTTCGGTGGCCGTTTTCAATGCCGCGCCCCGGTGCGCAGCACCCAAACCCAAGGCGGCGTCCTGCATGCGTTGCAAGCGCTTGGGGCTGCTCTTGATGAAGTTGTACGTGGGTGTGATCTTGTGGTACTCCTCGAGAACAAAGTGGCCAGGCAGCACGTGCCACTGCGCGCCGCGCGAGGCCATCCAGCGCAGGTGCACGCACTTGTTCATGCCGTACCCGCGGAAGCGCTCGTCGTACGGCA
>CAZHDP010000177.1:0-6765 GCA_964531605.1 uncultured Burkholderiaceae bacterium
GCCTGCACTTCATCGCGCAACATGCGCCAAGCAAACAGGGGTTTGAGCAACAGTCCCGTCCACACAGCGGCCACCAATGGATGACTGAGCCGACCCAACACGGCGGCCACTTCAGTGCACAGCCAGGCCACGGCCCACACCACGGCGGCACCGACCACCCAAGCAAGAGAACCTTTGAGAAAGACGACCCGGTGCGAAGGCATCACGCCACCCGCCTCGGGCGCAGTGTGCTGCCCCGCCATCTCCAGATAGCGACCCATCCACACCACCGGATGCCATGCCGCAGGCGGTTCACCCCAACGGTGGTCCAGCCAAGCTGCCACCATGACCGGCACCATGACTGTCATCGCGGCCGTCATAGCGACCGTCAAAGCGACTGCAATGACCTGCCACAACAGGCCACCCAGGCCATCTGCCGAGACTCCGAAGGGGGTCAATCCTCGATCCCACGTTGGGCGGGAATGCCCGCCTTGAACGCGTGCTTGACCAGGGTCATCTCGGTCACGGTATCGGCCAGGTCCACGATTTCGGGCGGGCAGCGGCGCCCCGTCAGGCACACGTGAACGGCTTTGGGGCGTTGCGCCAAGGTGTCCAGCACGTCTTGCAGCGGCAACCAGCCGTAGATCAAGGGGTAGGTGATTTCATCGAGCACCACCAGGAAAAAATCACCGCTCAAAATCGCAGCTTTGGCCTTGAGCCAACCGTTGCGGGCCAACTGGGCAGAGTGTTCGAGGTCTTGGCTCTTCCAGCTGAAGCCATCGCCCAAGCCTTCGATGGGCACGCCGAGTTGCTCGAACATGCGGTGTTCGCCAAAGCGCGCGCTGGGCACCTTCATGAACTGGAAAATCTTGACCGCCTTGCCACGCCCATGTGCACGCAAGGCCAGTCCGAACGCGGCCGTGCTCTTGCCTTTGCCGTCCCCGGTGTTCACGATGACGATGCCACGGCGCTCGCCCTCAGGCTTCTCGTAGGGCTTGTCGGTGGGGGGCGTTTCAATGTTCATGGTGCGGGGTCGCTGCTCGGCGTCACTGTTCTGGGTCATTTGTAGAGCGCGATCCACTGGCCAGCCAGGCCGTGAATGGCGATTCGGTGGTTGAACACCTGCTGCAACGCAGCATGTGTTGCCAAGTCTTGGCAAGCGCCGTGGTGGATGACTCGGCCTGCCGCCATCACCACCATCGCGTCGGCCTGCAAGGCCATGGAGATTTCGTGCAACACGCTGATGACCGTGGTGCCTTGCGCGACCAAACCACGCACCAGCGCCAACCAATCGGCCTGGTGCGGTGGGTCCAGGTTGGCAAGCGGCTCGTCCATCAGCAGCACACGGGCCTGAACCGCAAGTGCGCGGGCCAACAGCACGCGCTGACGCTCGCCGCCCGACAGCTCGCCCAGGCTGCGAGCGCGCCAGTCCCACGCATGGGTGCTGCGCAGCGCTTGTTCCACCGCAGCCCGGTCTGCTGCACTCGGGGCCGCCAGCCAAGGCTGGTGCGGCAAACGGCCCAACATGGCCACGTCATAAACAGTCAAATCGTCTGCGGCAGATTCGTTTTGCCCCAGCCACGCCAGCGTTTGGGCACGCGTTCGGGCAGGCAGTCGGCCCAGTGTTTGGCCATGCAAGCGCACCTCACCGTGAACGGGCAACAACCCGGCCAGGGCTTTGAGCAAGGTGGACTTGCCTGCCCCATTGGGCCCGACGATGCTGGTCCAGCGGGCGGCGGGCAAGGCCACGCTCACCGTGTGCAAGACCTCTGCATCGCCCAGCGTGACGCTGACGCGGTGGGCGCTCAGGGCGGTAGTCGTCGGGGTGGGCAAGGCACTCACAGTGCAGTCCCCCGTGTATCGCTGCGCCGGTGCATCAACCACAGCAGGTAACTGCCACCCAGCACCGCTGTCAACACGCCCACCGGTAATTCCTGCGGTGCGATCAACCAACGGGCCAAGATGTCGGCCGCCATCAACAGCACGGCACCCATCAGGCTGGCCAATGCCATCAAACGCCCGTGTGTGGTTTTGACCACAGAGCGCACCAAGTGTGGTGAAGCCAGCCCCACAAACGCAATCAAACCGGTCTGGGCCACGGCCGTGCCGGTGGACAAGGCCAACACGGCCACCAGCGCCGCGCGCATGTGCGCCAGGGGCAACCCCAGGCTGACAGCGGTGGCCTCGCCCAAACTGAGGCCATCCAGCGCCTGGCTGAGCGCCCAGGCCGCGCCCAGGCAAAGCACCCAGACCGCAGCCATCAGCACACAGGCCTGCCAACCGATGAAGCTGGCGCTGCCCAGTGTGAAACCCTGCAAGGGCTGCAAGATGTCAGGGAAAGCCAAGGTCAGCAAGTCTTTGGAAGCCCCCAACACCACCCCCACAATCACGCCAGCGAGCAGCAGGCGCAAGGTGTGCTGCACGCCCCGTGCGAGTTGCAGGGTCAACAAAACAGCCAACACCGCCCCCACAAACGCAGCCCCCGTCAACCCCATACGGGCCAACCACTGCGTGGCGAAAGGCGTGACACCGAACAAAGCCATCGCAGCAGCCACGCCCAGCGAAGCCCCAGCGGCGCTGCCCAGCAAAAAGGGGTCGGCCAGTGGGTTGCGAAACAAGCCTTGCGCGACCGCCCCGGCCAGGCCGAGCAGCGCACCCGCCAGCCACGCGCCCAGGGTGCGTGGCAATCGAATGTCCCAAACGATTTGCCACGCCAAGGGATCTTGCGCCATGTTCAGCACGCTTTGAAAGCCAGTGCTGCCCACGCTGGTCCCCAGCAAGCCCAACAGGACGGACAAGGTCAGCAATGCGGCCCCCAGTTGCAGGGATCTGGCGTTGTGGTCAACCATCATTTCGCAGCCTTGTCGGTCAAACACGCGGCCATGATGCGCGCTGCTTCGGCCATGCGCGGGCCAGGCCGCACCACCACATCGGATTCGTCGACGCCATACACACACACGCGCTGCTCGCGCACAGCCTTGATGCTGCCCCAACCAGGGTAGGCCACACGCTCTTGCATGCTGCGGTTGCCGATCATGATGAGGTCGGGGTTGGCGCGCACGACGTATTCAGGGTTCAAACGGGGGAACGGCCCGAGCGCGGCGGGGATGACGTTCTTGACGCCCAGGCGGGTGAGCGTTTCGCCGATGAACGACGACTCGCTCGCGCCATACGGTCCACGGCTGACCTCAAAGTACACGCGGGTGTTTTTGACACTGGCGGGCAAGCTTTGCGCCGCCGCCGACACGCTGGCGTCAATCACGCGCCACAGGCGTTCGGCACCCTGCTCGCTTGGCACGCCCAGCAACTGCCCCACGGTGCCCAACACCCGTTGCACGTCGGCATGGCTCTTGGGTTCCAGCGCAATGACTTTGAGCCCCAGGGCCTCTAGGCGCTCGCTCGCTCGAGAAGACACCGACATCAGCACCACGTCAGGCCGCAGCGCCACGACAGCCTCAACGCTGGGGTCCAGACCGCCCCCTACCTTGGGCAGGGCGCGCACGCTGGCAGGGGGGTTGGAGTAGCGGTCGGTGCCCACCAAGCGATGGCATTGGTCGAGGGCGCAAATGCTCTCTGTGAGCGATGGCAACAGGCTGACGATGCGCTGCGGGCTTTGGGCAAACTGCACGGTCACACCGCGTTGGTCGGTGATGCGGATGGCGGTATCCGGTGTGGCGAGTGCGCGCACGGCTTGGGCGTGCACGGGCTGGGCCTGCACAGCGGCAATCAACAACCACACCGTTGACACCAGTGACACCAGGGACGCCTGGAACAGTCTCATGTCGGTGCTTTCAAGGTGAGTGGCAGCCCAGCGGCCATCAGCGTCACGCGATGGCAGCGCTGAGCCACAGCCTGGTTCAGCCGGCCCAGCGCGTCCACAAAGGCGCGCACGTCGCGCCCCATCGGAATGACACCCAGGCCAATTTCATTGCTGACCAACACCACAGGGCCAGGCGCACCGCCAATTGCTCCTAAAAGAGTAGCAACAAAGTCATGCTCAGATTGCGGAAAAGGCTGATTTTTCTCTGTGCTGGGCATCAGCAGATTGGTCAGCCACAGCGTGAGGCAATCGACGACGATCAACACGTTGGGCTGGCTGCGTTGCCGTACCGCGTGCGCGAGGTGCAGCGGCTCTTCCATGGTGACCATGCCGGGCAGGCGCTCGGCGCGGTCTTGCTGGTGGCGTGTGATGCGCTGGCGCATCTCGTCGTCCCAGGCTTGCGCGGTGGCGATGAACACGGCGCGGTGCATGGGTGAAGCGGCCAGCCAGTCGACCGCCAGCGTTTCGGCGCGGCGAGACTTGCCACTGCGCTGGCCACCCAGGATCAACTCATGCACTGGGTGATTTTCTGCGGCCAGGTTGGTGTCAGCCATGAAGTTCTGCCCAGTTCATCACGATGCGGTGCAGCTGGGCCACACCATCGGTCAACGCCGCCGGGCCGGGCTGCAAGATGTCGGGGGATTTGACCTCGAACAACTGTCGGTGTTTGACGGCGCTGACGCCATCCCAACCCACACGGGCGACCACTTTTTCAGGCCTGAATTTTTTGCCACACCATGAGCCAATGATGATGTCCGGGTTGCGGCGCACGATCTCGGCACCGTCGGCGATGATGCGGTTTTTGCCCAGCGATTCGGTGCTGAGCTCGGCAAAACAATCGTCACCTCCGGCAATGCTTACCAGCTCCGACACCCATCGGATGGCGCTGATGTGGGGCTCGTCCCACTCTTCAAAAAACACTTTGGGTCGCCGCGGCAGGCCCTTGGTCGCGGCTTCAATGGCGGCAAGCTGGGCCTGCATGCCAGCCAGCAGGGCCAAACCGCGCTCAGCCTGCCCCACCATCGCGGCCACCTGGTAGAGCATGGCAAAGATATCGGCCACGCTGCGCTGGTTGAACACCGTGACCTGGATGCCTTGGCGAATCAGCAAGGCAGCGATGTCCGCTTGCAGGTCCGAGAAGCCAAACACGCAGTCAGGCTGCAACGCCAGGATTTTGTCGATCTTGGCAGACAAAAACGCGCTGACTTTGGGTTTCTCATCACGGGCGCGGCGTGGGCGCACGGTGTAACCCGAAATGCCCACGATGCGCGCCTCTTCGCCCAACAGGTACAGCCATTCGGTGGTCTCTTCGGTGAGGCAAACGATGCGCTTGGGGGCCAAGCCGACTGCCGAGAGAGGCTGGTCGGAACCAGGCCAAACAGTTGCCGCTGGCATCAGGTGGTCCTCACTGCGGGGCCCATTTCAGGCTGACCATCACGCTGCGCCCTGGCGTGGCGTAGCCGTTGGCCGTCTCGTACCGTTTGTCACCCAGGTTGTCTACGCGGGCCACCAGTGACCAGTCGGGAGCAATGCGCGAGCTGGCCACCAGGCCGAACAGGGCGTAGCCGCCCATCGGCAGTGTTTCACCCGCACCGCTGAATCGTTTGCCAACGAGCTGCGCTTCTGCCCCCACCAACCAACTGCCAAAACGCTTGTCCACGCCCAGGTTGGCATGCTGTTTGGCTCGGCGGGCGAGTTGTTTGTTCAGTGTCAGGTCTTGTGGGTTTTGCAAGTCCACAGACCCTCTCAGCGCGTAGCCGTTGAGCACGTGCTGCCCCGACAAGGTCACGCCCTCGTAGCGGGCCTGGGCGGTGTTGCCGTAGCAACCCGGAAAGCTGCCACTGCCCGCCACACAAGGCCCCGGTGCCGAGACAAAAGTGATCAGGTTGCTCACCCGGTTGCGGTACGCCACCACCTGGGCCTGGGTGCTGCCTTCGGCGTAACGCAAAGCCAACTCGCTGTTGTGGGCGGTTTCAGGTTGCAGGCTGGGCAGGCCGTAGATGCTGAAGCGTTGGTACAGCGTGGGTGCACGGAATGCCGTGCCCACCGACGCCGTGGCGCGCCAAAATGGCGTGATGTTGTAACCGTAGGCCGCACTGCCCGTGCTTTTGCCGCCGAACTCGCTGTCCTTGTCGTGACGCAGGTTCAATTGGAGGCTGTGCGCACCGCTGCGCACGCCATAGCCCAGGGCCAGCGCGTTTTGCGAGCGGCCTTGGCGAATGGGGTCGTTTTCAAGCCAATCTTCCTTGCGCTCCAACGCGGCGGTCAGGCTGGCTTGGCCGATGCGGTATTCGTTGAACAACGTGTAGCCACGCAAGCGTGTGAGCGTCAAGTACGGCGATGGCGTGGTTTCGTAGCGGTTGCTGGACTCGGTCACGCTCAGGCGGCTGCTCAGGTCAGGGCGCCAGTTGGCCAACCAATGGAAGCCCACAGCCTGCAGCTTGTACAGGTTGCGCTCGTCGACAAATCGGGTGCTGCTGTCGTATTGCGAGTTCAGGTTGTTGCTGAGGGCTGTGGCCTCAACCCGGTGCGTGGCGTTGATCTTCAACCCCAAGCGCACATTGGCGGACTGGCTTTTCATGCCGTCAAGGTCAGGGTTTTGGCCCGCACGGGTGGTGGCGTTGAAGCCCGTCGATTGAACGTCGGCCACGCCCACGGAATAGTCCACATCACCCACACTGCCGCTGGCAGCCGCCTCCACTTTGCGGGTGCCGTAGCGCCCCAGGCTCAAGCCCAGGCTGGGGCTGAAAGCGCCTTCGCCTTTTTTGGTGAAGATCTGGATCACGCCCGCGATGGCATCCGAGCCGTACACCGCTGCGGCAGGCCCTCGCAGCACTTCAATGCGGTCAATTTGGGCCAGCGGGATCGATTCCCATGGCGCGCCGCCGGTGGATTGCGAATCCACCCGCACGCCATCGATGTAAACGGCGGTGAAACGGGTTTCGCCACCGCGCACAAAAACGCCT
>CAZHDP010000178.1:0-6761 GCA_964531605.1 uncultured Burkholderiaceae bacterium
GGACACCTTGGCCTCGCCCAGGCGCGGCAGGTCTTTGCGGGTGCAGATCAGCGCCGTTGAGTTGCGGTGCTCCAAGCCCCCGTAGCCATCGTCCACGGCGTTGAGCATGAACACATAGCGCTTGAAGGGGGCAGCTTTTTGAACGGCCTTAATGGGCCCCGTTCCATGCCAGAAACGAAGCTCAGCCTCGCAAATTTTCCGGGTGTCTTCCAGCAAGCGTTCGCCATCGAAAGAAGGGGTTGCCCCCGCTACAACAAAGCTGTGAGGAATGCCACAGGCTTTGAACTCACCACGCCAAAAAGTGCCCATCTCGATCGGGCAATCCACCAGCTCGTCGTAACCGCTGGCGAGGTACGTGCCAAACCCTTTGGCGTCCAGCTCAATGCCAGTCAATCCGGTGGCGACAGCCCAGGCTTTGGGGGCGGCGCCGCGTGTCAGGCGCAGCGCGTGGGGCGTGTCCATGTGCCCGTCAACGGCCAAGCAAAGGCTGGTGCCATTGAAAAAACCACGTTGGCTGTCCAACCATGCTGTGCGTACCGAGTTGTCAAACGCGTACACCTCGTAGTGCAATTCGAGCGGTTTGCTCGCATCGCAGTTCACCAGCCAGGTGCACTTGTCAACTTGGGTGATGTCGCAAGCTGTTTTGCCTTGCTGGGCGCGCAATTGAAGGAGGTTTTTGGCAAACTCCCGCACCAGATAGCTGCCCGGTATCCAGACGGGGAGACTCACTTGTTGCTGGCTGGCTGGCCGCGCAATCCGCAAGGTCACCGCAAAGCGATGGGCGTTGGTGTCGGCAACGCTGATGTGATAACTGACGGCTGGAGCATTCGATACAGGGGTAGGCATGGGGGCAAGCATACCAAGACCCCGAGGCCTGAAATTCAGGTTGCTGCAGCGCCAAGCAGGCAACTCAACGCGGCCAGGGTTGAGAGTCGAAACCGCAGCGTTAACCATTCACCCAGACCAGCCTGAGGCCACCACTTGCGGTCGACCAAATAGCTGGCGACAAAGATCAGGCCCAGCAGCGGCAGCCCCGCATAAGCGGGCATGATGACCGCGATCCAGGCCAAACAAGACAAGGCCACGCTCCAGAGCAAGTGGTGCTTGGCGGCCTCGCTTCGGTGTGGGGCCACGCTGAACGCAATTCCCCAGTGAATGCCACCCAGAAACGAGGCGATGATCGCCCCGTAGCACAGCAACGCAGTGGCCACAAACGGATGCAACTCGGCCTTGACCAGCCACAACAGCAGGGCCAGCCCCCCAAAAGGAATCAGGCCCGCGTAACCCAGGCGGTGAGCCAAAGGCTCAAAAGCAAGGTGTTTCAATTTTTGGCTTCAACCAACATTTTTTCGATTTGCGCGGCGTTGATGGCACCTGGCACCCTGGACCCATCGGCAAACACCAGGGTGGGCGTGCCGGTGATCTTCAGCTTTTTACCGAACTCAATGTTGCGGTTCAGCGCTGACACATCGCAACTGGCTGATGCAGCGATTGGTTGCACGTCTTTGATCATCCAGTCTTGCCAGGCTTTGGCTTTGTCTTTGGCGCACCAGATGGCCTTGGATTTTTCGGTGGAGTCCGCACTCAAGATGGGGTACAAAAACAAGTAAACCGTGACGTCCTTGATGCCAGATAAATCACGTTCAAAGCGTTTGCAATACCCGCAGTTGGGGTCTTCAAACACCGCCAGTTTGCGCTTGCCGTTGCCCCGGACGATGGTGAACGCGTCTTTCACGGGCAGCGAATCGAATTCCACTGCCGACAGCTTTTCTTCACGTTCCTGGGTCAGGTTGCGCCGCGACTTGGTGTCAATCAGGCTGCCCTGAATCAGGAAATTGCCTTCCGCATCGCTGTAAAGAATGTCAGTGCCGTTGACGCGGATTTCATACAAACCGGGCATGGCACTTTTGACCACCTCGTCAATTTTGCCCAACTGCGGCACACGGTCGGCCAGGTTCTTTCGGATGTTGGCCTCCTGAGCCAACACCGAGTGGGTCATGGCCCATCCGGCAATCGCAAGCACAACCCAGCTCAAGTTTTTTCGCAAATTCATCGTCATATCCGTCATCTGTTGGCTGTCACCCTGTCTGGTTTCAGCGTAAACCCATGGCCCGTTTGGCCACCCATTGTTTCAAAGGGCCGCTGCGCTCAAACCCCTGCATGCCCCAGTTTCGAAGCTGCTGGGTGAGTGCGTCTGGTCGTGCAAACAAGCGCTGCAAGCCGTCCATCACCGCACCCATCGGGACCAGTCCTGCACGCCGGGTGCGCTCGTACTGCCGCAACAAGCGCTGGTCACCCACATGGCGCCAGTAATCGCGTTCACTCAAAATCGTTGCCAACGCCTGCACGTCGGCCAAGCCCAAGTTCAAACCCTGTCCTGCCAACGGGTGTACCGAGTGAGCGGCGTCACCTGCCAAGACCCAGGCCTGCCCCTGTGCCGTCTGTCCACCCCAGCGCCGGGCCTGACCGTATTGCAATGGCCAGCAAGCACGCTCGCTGTTCAAGGTCATTCGGCCAAGTGGCGCGCCACTGGCTTGCTCAACGGCTGCCGAGAACAATTCAGGGCTCAGTGCCATCAAGGCCGGCGCGTTGTCCTCAGAGACTGACCATACCAACGCGACAGAGTTCCCTTGCGGACCATCCAACGGTAAAAAAGCCATGATGTCGCCCGCCGAAAACCACTGTTCCGCAACCCCTTGATGGGGGCGCTCACACTGCAAACGTGTGGCAATGGCCACCTGGCCATAAGGCGCAATGTCCACGTCAACACCAAACTCGGCGCGGGTACTGCTGAAGCGACCTTCGCAAACCACAGTCAATGTGGCGGCTTGGGGGGCTTGGACAACTTCTACCTGAGGTTGAAACGCCAAGGCGTGGCGCAAGGTGTTCTCCAGGGCCGCAACATCGACGATGGACGCTAATGTGGGTGCGTTTGAAGATGAGAGGCTATCGCTGGCAAAGTTGACCATGCCAGCTTGGTCGCCATGGACACGCATGGCGGTGACCGGTGTCACGGCAGGGCCATCTGGCCAAGCGCGCAATGCTTGCAGCAACTGGGTGGAAGGGTGGTTGAGGGCGTAGGCCCTCACATCCCCTGCCAGTGGTGGCGTAGGTGATGGTGTGCGAGGGGCTTCAACCAGCGCGACACGAAGCCTTTGCTGAGCCAACAACAAAGCCAAGCTGGCACCAACAATGCCAGCGCCACGGATGCAAACATCGAAGTTGTGAGCCATGGTCGGATTGTAGAGGGGGGCATCTGGGGTGAATATTTCACGGTTATCAATTTCCGTTGTGGAGATCGTTCATTTTTCACCACTGTGTCACTTACATTCGCTCCCTGCTGTTCCTTTTTCACTCTTCCCTCACCAGAACCTCGACATGACGATCTACATCAAAACCCGCAAAGGCATGGACGAGTTGCTGGCCAAGCGCAATGGAATTGATGCTCGGCTCAACACGGCGTTGATCTTTGTGGACGGACAGCGGTCAACGCAGGACCTTCTCGCCGCCTTGAAGGCTTCTGGGCTGCCCGCAGACACGTTGGAAATTTTGCTTCACGGTGGGTACATCGCCGAGGTGAAGCCCAAGGTCACCGCGTTGCCCGCCGCCGTACAAGTGCAAAAGCCCGTGGCTGAGCCCACTGGCAATGAGAGTGGATCAGGCCATAAGGATGCGTCACAACATGTGGCGTTCCAAGCCCTGTACGAATTCATGGTGAAAAAGTCCAAAGAGTTGCTGGGGCTGCGTGGTTTTACCTTCCAATTGCGCATCGAACGTGCCCAAGATGTGGCGTCTCTGTTGGAGTTGGTCAATGCCATGAGCGAGGCCGTTGCCAAAAAACATGGTCTGCAGGCGGCCAATGTGTTTTTGCGCGACCTTTCTCAGCTGACTGGGCGTGCCAAGCTTGAACGCCACGGCTTGCGCTTGATTGCCGAGCGCCGCGCGTCTGACCGTCCTGAATTTCAGACGGTGTCTCAATTTGAAGTGTTGGCCAAGTCACTGCGTACCGATGCCAAGCGAGACAAAGTCGCCAACGGCAGACATCGGCCCATCTTTCGTCTGATTGAAAAGGGGGCTCAGCCCCCTTTTTGCGTTTCTACAATGTCTGTATCTTTTGCAGGAAACAGCCGTGACCCTTTCTTCAGACATCCAAGCCACCATCGCCCAGCTCGTGGTGTATCCCATCAAATCCTGTGCAGGTGTTGAAGTTCAAGAGGCGCTGCTCATTGAGACAGGTTTAGAGTTCGACCGCGCGTGGATGGTGGTCGATGCCCAAGGGGTGTTCGTGAGCCAACGTGAACTGCCGCGCATGGCGCTGATCACGCCGCAACTCAAACATTTCGACATGGTGTTGCGCGCGCCAGGCATGCTCGCGTTGCACATTGCATTGGACAAAGTGGAAGAGCCTGTGACCGTGACCGTCTGGAACGATGCCGTCAAAGCCTATGACATGGGCAGTGTGGCCGCACAGTGGTTCACCGATTTTTTGGGGCAACCACTGCGTCTGGTGCGGTTTGACCCAGAGCAGCAGCGCCTGTCGAACAAGAAGTGGACGAAAGACACCGATGCGCCCAACCAGTTCAGCGATGGTTTCCCCCTGTTGTTGGTGAGTGAAGCGTCTTTGCAGCTGTTGAATGACAAGCTCACCGCCGCTGGCAAGCCGACCGTGGGCATGGACCGCTTCCGCCCCAACATCGTGCTGTCTGGCCTTGATGCACACGATGAAGACCGTTTGGCCGATCTTCGTATCACCACCGCGGAAGGCGTGGCCAGTCTGCGGGGTGTGAAACCGTGCCCGCGTTGCCCTATCCCCAACATCGATCCCCAAACAGCCTTGAGCACGCCCGACGTTGGCGACGCCTTGCAAACCTACCGCGCCAATCCCATGATGGACGGTGCCATCACTTTTGGCATGAACGCCGTGGTCTTGACCGGGGTGGAGCACATGGTCCGTGTCGGTCAGCGGGTTGAGGCAGATTTCCAGTTTGATTGACAGGCGTTGACGGGCTAAGCCTATTGGTTCCGTTGGGTCAGTTGGCTCAGTTGGCTCAGTTGGTTTATGCGGATCGGCAGACCGTCCCGTGGCTTGGCAATGGGTGCGAAAGCATAGTGGGCCTCATAGCCTGCAGGGACCGACCACTCGCAGCTTTGCAGCAAGGGCAGCATCACCGCTTTGACTTGCATTTCTGCAAAGTGCAGCCCCAGGCACATGTGCGCACCACCCCCGAATGGCGCCCACGCAAAGGGATGTGACCGGTGTTCAGCCCGTGCGGGCGAGAAGCGTTCGGGGTCAAACGCTTCCGGCTGGCTCCACCATTCGGGCGATCGGTGAACCTGAATCGGGAAGACAGCCAGTGCGGTACCCGCAGGGATGGTCAGACCGTGGACCGTGACATCCACCAAGGCCCTTCTGGAAATCGTGGGCAGCGGTTGGTAAAGGCGTAGCGACTCTTTGAACACCCAGTCAATTTCTTTCATCGTCGCCAAGTCGTCCGGCGATGGTTTCGTGCCGCTCATCGACTGTTGCACAGCTTGCGCCTCTGTGCGCAGCCGTTTCTGCCACTGCGGGTGTTTGGCCAGCGCATACACCATGGTGGTGATGGCGCTGGTGGTGGTGTCATGCGCGGCCATCATCAAAAAGATCAGATGGTCAATGATTTCTTCGTCGCTGTAATGGCGACCGTCTTCGTCTCGCGCCAGGCACAGTTGGGTGAACAAATCATCGCCTTGGCCGCTTCGGCGCTGCGGAATTCGCTCGCGAATGAAGGCAGCAAGCCTGGCCCGCGCGTTCACGCCCCGCGCGTACTTTCGCCCCACCACGGGGAGCCGTATCACCGCCACCGAGGCCGCAACCAAGTCACTGAAATCCTGGCTGATGCTGTCGATTTCAGTGTCCAGTTCAGCGCCGAGGAACACGTCTGCCGCAATCGCCAGCGTGAGCCGTTTGATGGCCGGGTAAAACGTCAAGGCGTCCTGCCCACGCCATTCGGCCACTGCCTGCTCAATCCGTGGAGTCATGCGTTCAAGGTAACGGGCCAAAGCCTCTTTGCGAAAGGCGGGCAGCATCAGCCTGCGATGCCAACGGTGGTCCTCTCCATCGCGCAGCATCAAGCCCCTGGGGAACAGCCCTGCCAACAGTCGCTCCCAACCCTTCTTGGCTGAAAACTGACCGGCCCGGTCAAACAGCACCAACTCGTTCGACTCTGCCGACATCAGGTAGACCGAGCGTTTGAACATCCACCAGCCTTTGGACACCGGTCCGCACCGCGCATGCACACGTTGTGAGAACGCCAGGGTGTTGGACAAAAACCGTGCCTCACTCACCAAAGGCCAGTCGCCCGTGCTGGGGATCTGCTTCATCGCCGCCTGGCGGCGCTCCGTTGTCAATGCATCTGTCATCGGCTTGATTCCCCGTTGTCTCTGGACGGATTCATTTTGACAGGAGCTGACGATACGTCAGTACAAGAAGAGATACCCCAACCTCTCGGATGTCTCAGGCGTGCCGCTCAGCAGCGCTTCGCCGATAAGTACAATTGCCACCGTTTCCCCGCAGTCAAAACGAAGACAAAGCGCAGGCAAAGTCTTCGGAAATCTGAGGCTTTTCGCCTTGCAGGCTGCTGTTGCCGTACGGGGTTGATTTTTAAGGATATTTCATGAGTTTGAAGTGTGGCATTGTGGGTCTGCCGAATGTGGGTAAATCCACGCTGTTCAATGCGCTGACCAAAGCAGGCATCGCGGCCGAGAACTACCCCTTCTGCACC
>CAZHDP010000179.1:0-6714 GCA_964531605.1 uncultured Burkholderiaceae bacterium
TGGCCCAATCCAGCGCGGTAGGGGTGACACGAGGGGTGCTGGTCCAAACCAGTTTCATGGGCACCGACAACAGTTTGCTGACCGAAACGCTGCGTGCCCACCCTGACCGCTTGAAAGGGGTTGCCGTGGTGGCACCCGAGGTGCAGCCTCGGGCGTTGCAAAACCTCCACCACGATGGGGTGTGTGGCATCCGGCTGAACCTGTCAGGGCAAGACCACCACATTCCGCAGTGGGCCGGCGCCACCGCCTTGTGGGATGCTGTGGGCGAGTTGGGTTGGCACGTGGAGTTGCACACCGATGTCGGGTGTTTGCCTCAGGTGCTGGCCCAACTGCCTTCCCGCTTGCCAGTGGTCATCGACCACATGGGCAAGCCTGCCTCGGCGACCCTCCATGATGAGACCGTGCAGGCCTTGGTCCGCCGTGCCGCAATGGCCTCTGTTCATGTCAAGCTCAGCGGTGCCTACCGTTTGGGCGGGGTGAATGCCACACAACTCGCCCAGCTGTGGGTGCAAGAGCTGGGTGCAGCCCCCCTGCTGTGGGGCAGTGACTGGCCGTGCACCAACCATGAGCACGAGGCCGATTACGCTGCCTTGTTCCAAGCGTTGGTGGACTGGGTGGGAGCAAGCCACTTGCACCAGGTTTTGAGTGCCAATCCCCAACGGCTGTATTGGGGCGGCGTCGACCCTCAACAACCCAGTTGATCGGCCAAATCCAACAGGCTGGTGCTGTGCCAGTCGTTGCCTGCTTGCGGGGAGTCGTCTTTCAGGTCGGGTGCGCCCCATTCCAGCGGGCGTTCCACGTACGCCGTGCGCAGTCCAAACGAGCGGGCTGCTTCCAGGTCGTCGTGGTGGGTGGCCACGAGCATCACCTGCGCAGGTTGCACGTCAAAGACCTTGGCCACGCCCAGATAGGTGGCGGGGTCTGGCTTGTAGGCCCGAAACACCTCGGCCGACAGCACGCAGTCCCAAGGCAAGCCTGCGCGTTTGGCCATGTTGGTCAGCAAACCGATGTTGCCATTGGAGAGGCTGGTGATGGTGTACTTTTGCTTCAATCGGGTGAGCCCGGCCACACTGTCAGGCCAGGCATCGAGCCGGTGCCACACCCGATTCAGGTGGGCACGCTCGGCTTCACCCAGGTGATTCAGTCCAAACTGCGGCAAGATGCCATCGAGGATCAAGCGGTGCAGGTCATCGATCAGGGTCCAGCCCAGCTCTCCCCGCATCACACGCGCCATGGCGGGCTTGTACCCGTTGCGCCACGCCAGTGCAAAGGCATCGGCATCCACAGCGGGGTAGAGCGATTGCACCTCGCGCACGATGGTGCCGTGCCAGTCGACCACTGTGCCAAAAATATCGAAGGCCAAGATTTGGATGCTGTTCGGCGATGGGCGTGTTGCATTCATCATGAAATTCACCGTTGAAGTGGGCGTGAGACCGATTGTGCGTTAAGATTTTCACGGGTCTGCCCCATTGCAGACCACGTCGCTCGGACGGTTCCGGGCGCTCACGTGAAAGTTCAACATGACTGCATCTTCCGCAGGCAAGCGCCGTTTTGCGCGCATTGACCGCCTTCCCCCCTACGTTTTCAACATCACTGCTGAGCTCAAGCTCGCGGCACGCCGCCGTGGTGAAGACATCATCGACATGAGCATGGGCAACCCCGATGGCCCGACACCCGCGCACATCGTGGCCAAGCTCACCGAAGTGGCGCAACGGCCAGACACCCATGGCTACAGCGCCAGCAAAGGCATTCCTCGTTTGCGCCGGGCGATTTCACATTGGTACCAAGACCGCTATGGGGTGGCCATCGACGCCGACACCGAGGCCATCGTCACCATCGGGTCGAAAGAAGGCTTGGCGCACCTGATGCTGGCCACGCTGGACCGGGGTGACACGGTGCTGGTGCCTGACCCCAGCTACCCCATCCACATTTACGGCGCCGTGATCGCGGGTGCAGACATCCGCAGCGTGCCCAATGTGCCTGGTGTGGACTTTTTTGCTGAGCTGGAAAAAACCATCCGGGGCAGCTACCCCAAGCCCAAGATGATGGTGCTCGGCTTCCCCAGCAATCCCACCGCACAGTGTGTTGAGCTGGACTTTTTTGAGCGGGTGATTGCGCTGGCCAAAAAGCACGACATCTTCGTCGTGCACGACCTGGCCTACGCCGACATCGTGTTCGATGGCTGGAAAGCGCCCAGCATCATGCAGGTGCCCGGTGCCAAAGACATTGCAGTGGAGTTTTTCACCCTGTCCAAGAGCTACAACATGGCCGGTTGGCGGGTGGGCTTCATGGTGGGCAACCCGGACCTGGTGGCGGCTTTGGCACGCATCAAGAGTTACCATGATTACGGTACCTTCACGCCTTTGCAAGTGGCCGCCATTGCCGCGTTGGAAGGGGATCAAAGTTGCGTGAAAACCATTGCGGCCACCTACCAAAGTCGCCGCGATGTGCTCTACAAAGGCTTGACCGAGGCGGGTTGGCCCGTGGAATGCCCCAAAGCCAGCATGTACATCTGGGCCAAGATCCCCGAACCCTACCGCGCCATGGGGTCGTTGGAGTTTGCCAAGCAATTGCTCGAAAAAGCCAAAGTCTGTGTGTCACCCGGCATTGGCTTTGGTGACCAAGGTGACGACCATGTGCGCTTTGCGTTGATTGAAAACGAAGCCCGCATCCGTCAAGCCGTGCGTGGCATCCGGGCGATGTTCAAGGCCGATGGCGTGATTGCCGCCTGACCGGGATACCGTGAGGTGTGTCAGCCTTTGAGCAAGGCCAGCACGCTTTGCGGCATTTGGTTGGCTTGCGCCACCATGGCCGTGCCCGCTTGTTGCAGGATCTGTGCACGCGAGAGTGCGGCCGTCTCTACCGCAAAGTCCGCATCCTGAATGCGGGATCGGCTGGCCGACATGTTCTCAGCACCCGTTTGCAAGTTGGCAATGGTGGATTCAAAGCGTGACATTTGCGCCCCAATCACGGCCCGCTGGCTGTTGACGTAGTCGAGCGCGCGGTCCACGGCGACGATGGCTTGGGCGGGACTTTGGGTCACGTCCAAGGCTGACTGCAAGTCCATGGAGCCGAGGTTCACTCCACCGATGTTGGTGGTCACGGTTTGCCCAGCATTGGCACCTACCTGAAACTGCATGAAGTTGGTGCTGCCACCACCACCTGCACTCTCAAAGGTTTCAGAGAACCCCACCAGAACGTCGGTGCCGGATCGGGTTGACGTATGGGCACCACACTGGTGGCTGACTTGACCGCACCGCCGTCCACGTCCAAGCCACCAATGGCGCCGGTGTCGGCATTCGTCAGGTCAAACGTGTTGATGAAGGCAGCACCATTGGCGGCGAAATCCGCCAAAAAGGCTGCTTCGCTGGCATAGGCACCGCTGGAGGCATTGGCGATGGCCGTGTTCATGGTGGCGGCTGGGTTGGCCTGCAGGTAAGTGGTGATGTCCTTGATCCCGTTACCGCCTGCCGCTTGAATTTGCTCATGCAGGTAGCGGGTTGCCGCATACCCCGCCGAGTAATCCAGGCTGGCCACTTGAAACCCATTGGTCAGGGCATTGGCGATGGCGGCACGCCCTGCTGCACCGCCACCGTTTCCTGCGATGTCGGCAGCTACCCGCTCGTCGGCGCCGTGGATGAATTCGGCAGAACCCTCAATGAACCAGGTGCTGGCACTGGTCAGTGAGCCGTAATTGGTCGACCGTGCCATCACAGCGTGCACCATCTCATGGGCGATGATGCGGTCGTTGTACAACGGTGCGGTGCCGCCGTCCGGGAGATTGGGCGGTACAAAATCAGCCATGTCGATCTGCAGCTTCAGATTGGTGCCAAAGCCCGAACCACCGACCGTGGCGACCACTTGTGCGGCAACCCCACCTGCGCCGTCAGTGAAACTGGACAACTCGATGCTGAGCGCAGCCCCGTCGGCGGTCAGGCCATAGGCATTGCTGACCATTTGTTCGGCGTCTTCAAGCCAACCACCGGCCGCCTTCAAACCATCCAAGACGGCGACCTTGTTGGGGTCGCCCACGGCGCTGGCCCGGCTCTGGTCAAAGATGAACATGCCATTGAATTGCGCACTGGTGCTGACGCGGTCAATCTCAGACGCCAATTGGTTGACCTCAGCCTGCAAGGCTTGCTTGTCTGCCGCAGAGTTGGTGCCGTTGGCCGCCTGGATCGAAAGTTCACGGATGCGCTGCAGGTTGCCTGCCACGCTGGAGAGGTTCCCATCGGCCGTTTGCAGCAACGAGATGGCGTCGTTGGCGTTACGTGCCGCTTGGTTGGTGCCTCGGATCTGAGCGCTGAACCGTTCCGAGATGGCCAAGCCCGCCGCATCGTCTTTGGCACTGTTGATGCGCATGCCGCTGGACAGTCGCTGCAACGACGTGTTCAGCGTGCTTTGGTTACCCGACAGTTTCCGTTGGGCGTTCAAAGACGAGATGTTTGAATTGATGCTCATCGTCATGGCCGAAACTTTCTTTCAGTATGTCCGGGCACCGTACCCCATGGCCGACGCCCCAAGAGGGCTGCCGCAAAGGCGTGGTGGACGACACAAAAAGAGACCATAGGTCTGATTTCGACAACATTTTGTAAAACTTGTGGGCTTTTTAAGCAAAGAAATGCGGAACGGGTTACAGTCAATTCTGAGGATTACCCCATGAACTCACTGGCTTCCATCTCTTTGTCGGGCATGAATGCGGCCCAAACCCGCATGAGTACGTCAGCGCACAACATCGCGAATGCGATGACGGAAGGCTTTCGTGGCCAAGATGTGGTGCAACAAGCCGTGCCCGACGGCGGCGTCAGCACAGCTGTGGTGAACGCAGCAGACCAACAGCGGGCCATGGAGACCGATGTGGTTCAGCAGTTGCAGGCCAAAAACGCATTTTTGGCGAATTTGGCCGTTTTCAAATCAGGCAACCAGACGCTGGGTGCCTTGCTCAACACCCAGGCCTGAATCCGGCGCTGCGCGCCTTAAAACGGCGCGCTGTCGTCGTTGACCACCACAGGGCCGCTAGATGGCAAGCCCCCGACCAGTTCACCACCTAAAGCGTCCAGCAACTCAGGGATGAGTTTGCTCAGCTCACCGGTGGTGATCGCCATGTCGGCATCGAACTTGTCTTCTTTTTCGCCAGAGGTGTTTTCGAACACCCCTTCCAGGAAGTTGAGCTTTTTGACCTGCATGCTTTCGGTCAGCAAAAACGACACCCGACCCGACCACGTCATGGCCAGTTTTGTCGGGACTTTGCCACCCTCGATGTGCAGGCGCACCTCATCGATGTCCAGCGGGTGTTTGGCGTAACGCACGGTGGATTTGTTTTCGTCGGTGGACTTCAACTCGCATTCGCGGTCGATGCTGAAGCCAGCGGGCCCTTCATGGCTGACCAACCATTCCGACATCGCGACCGCTGGGGACACGGTGGTTTGAATCAGTTCAACGGTCAGGCCGGGCACCACCTCCATCAGGCAAGTCATCACGGCATCGGCTTTGCCTTGGCTGCCGGCGTTGAGCACCAACAAACGGGCCTGAGGATCGATCCACACCAACACCGAAGACTGCTTGGTGAAGGCCATGGGCAGCAATTCCAGCATCACGTTGTCTTTGATTTCACGGCGCTCTTTTTTGCCAGGCTTGCGGCCTTCGGTCGCTTCAATGTGGGCCGCCACTTCATCGGACCGGCGTTTGACCACAGACGAGGGCAGCACTTTGTTTTCAATTTGCAGCTTGAGCATCCAGTGCCCGCCGATGGTTTCCACCAGCGGTGCATGGGGAATGCCGCGCGGCTCAATCCATCCGATGGACTGCTCTTGTGTGGCCCCACAGGGGGCAAAGCGTTGTTTGTCGAGGTTGTCTTCAACCTGCTCTGCGGTGGCCGCCCAGTTGGGGCCGATGCGGTACACCATCATGTTCTTGAACACGGACTTCCTTTGTGTGCTTGGGGACTGTGCAATGCTGGCGTCACGCCGCTTGCGGGCTCTGAGTCTACCGGGTCGGCCGTGCCCCAAAGGCGATCAGGTTCGCGACCTTTTCACAAACTCCACGTGCGTGGTGCTTGGCCGGACATGCCCCACAGTTCGGCGCGCCAAGCCGTCCATAAGGTCTTCAACAAGCCCATTGCAGGCTCGACCACGGGCGCCAGCACCCGAACCACGATCACCCTGGCGTTGGGTGCTGTTGCCCCCGCGCTGGCGCACAAGGCGTGTTGCTCGATGTGGTGCCTGACCCCATCGAGTGCCGCTTCACGGCGCGGGCGAGGGATGTCGCTGCCCGACACGAAAAACAGGCTGGCCATGCACCGGTGGCCGGCCAAGCCCAACGGGCTGTTGAGGAGGCGTTCGTCATCGGCAGCAATGTGGCCGCGCTCCAGCCACACGCCTGGCACTTCGATGTGCTGGGAGAAACGGCCCTTCACGAACGGCTGGTTGGCGGCAGGCAAGCCCAATGCCGTGACATCCCAACCGAGCATTTCCGCTCCCGGCGCCAGCTCAAACACCGCGCGGTTCTCGGCTTTGCATCCACTGTAGGCGAGGGCCTCCAACGGCAGCCACTCCAGCCGCCCACCCGCTTGAACCTGTGCATGGACCTGTTGCCGCGCCACCTCGCCATCTGATTTGTAGAACCGGGTAGCCCCCGGCGTGGTCACCAAACCGTGGGCACCTTCTCCCACCGTGACCCGCATGTCCAGCGTATCGCCACCTACCAAGCCTCCAG
>CAZHDP010000180.1:0-6713 GCA_964531605.1 uncultured Burkholderiaceae bacterium
TTAGATATTAATTCCAAAGAATTATTTATGCCCTCCTGCATCTCATCTCCTTGATTAAATTCGACAATATAATTTTCATTTTTATCTAGTATTTGTGAATTTTTAGTTCCTAAAATCACAATTTTTACTGATTTTTCAATTTTTGCCATGATTAAAATATTAATTATATTATTTGCTGTTAAAATTAGAAAGTAGTATGCAAGATATCGATACTTAGGTCAAGCACTCTGACAATTTTGTGACTTTCTCACAAAATCTACAGCGACAAACAAACATTTAGTACAAAATGAGCTCGACTTGATTCGCAAGTATCAACCCTAACGTGCGCGCAGGTAATCGAGGTTTCGGGGATACTCCCCGCATGCACCGCACCATCTTCACCACGCCCGTGGTCAACACCCTGCTCCGCGCTTTCTCCGTCGCTTTTTTGAAAGTCACCGGCTGGAAAGTGGAAGGCGCTTTGCCCACCGGCGCGACCAAATCGGTGCTGATCGCGGCCCCCCACACCAGCAACTGGGATTTGCCCTACACGCTGATGGTGGCTTTCGCCTTGCGGCTCAACATCTATTGGATGGGCAAACAGAGCATCTTCACGCCACCGTTCCGGGGCTTGATGATGTGGCTCGGCGGCATCCCGGTGAACCGCGAACAGGCCAGCAACCTGGTGGCCGCATCGGCCAAAGCGCTGCGGGAAGCAGATGGCACCATCCAGTTGGTGGTCCCCCCCGAAGGCACGCGCAGCAAAACGCGCTACTGGAAAACTGGTTTTTATTTCATTGCCGTGGAGGCCGGCGTGCCGATTGTGATGGCCTACATGGACTACGCCGACAAGCGCAGTGGCCTTGGGCCGGTGTTCATCCCCACGGGGGATGTTGAAAAGGACATGGTCACGGTGAAGGCGTTTTACGCGCCGTTCAAGGGCAAGAACGCCGACCAGTTTGACGCTTGATCACAGGCGGTTGACCGCCGAGCGACCGACTTCCACCTCAAATCGCGCCAGCGTTTCAACTTGGCTGGTGGTTTGCGTCAAGGTGTCGACCACTTGCAAACGGGTGGTGATGCGTTGTGGGGTGAAGTCGACCACGCCGTAGCCTTTGCGCTCGGTGTCCGCGAACACAAAATGCGGGTTCTCTGCCAGCCAATCAGCAGCCTTGCTGCTGTTGCCCGAGCGCGATGTGACGCTGGTGCCGCAAAACTCAACGCCCACCGTGGCGCTGTCGGGCCGTGCATAGTCGGCCTTCACATGGCCCACCCAGTTTTCGTGCACATCGCCGCCCAACACCACGGCATTGGCCACCTGATGGTCCTGGAGTGACTGGGTAAGCCGACGGCGAGCAGGGGCATAGCCGTCCCAGCCATCGTTCCAAAACTGTTCACCATCGCCACGTCGAAAATCGCGTTGCCCGAGCAAGGTTTGCTGGGCCACGACCTGCCAAACCGCCCCCGCCTGCCGGGCGCCACGGAATTGCCCCTCCAACCAGGCTTCTTGGCTTCGACCGAGCAGGCTTCTGTTGGGATCGTTCCAAGCGGCACAGCTGGCAGGGTTCAGCGTTGCCGACCCTGGCTTGCCCTCTGGCGTGCAGACCTGGGGGTCACGGTACTGGCGGGTGTCCAGGGTCAACAGGTTCAGCAAATTGCCGATCGGCACCTGCTGGTACAGGCGCAGCTCCGCTTCGGGGATAACGCCCCCCAGCGCGGTGACCAAGGCGCTCGCCCGCAGCGGCATGTGTTCGTAATACGCTTGGTAAGCTGCCGCACGGCGGGCAGCGAAGTCAGGCACAGGCTGACCACTGCGGCCCTCCACCAAGCCCGCGTAGTCGTTTTGAACTTCGTGATCGTCCCACACCATCACCCACGGGCAAGCAGCGTGCATGGCCTGCAAATCCGGATCGGTCTTGTAGAGCGCATACCGGGCGCGATAGTCTTCCAAAGTCAGGCACCAGCCCCCAGAAGGCGTGGGATTGGGCCGGCGAATTCGGCTGCTGGTGCCTGGGTATTCGTAAAGGTAATCGCCCAAAAAAAGGACCAGATCAGGGTCGTCGCGCCGCATGTGCTGGTAGGCGGTGAAGTAGCCGTCTTCCCATTTTTGACACGACGCGTAAGCCACTCGCCAGCCAGCCACGGCAACACCTGGCGCAGGGAGGGTGCGGGTGCGCCCCACAAGGCTGGTCACACGGCCTTGGCCCGATGACAACGGAGCGGTGAACCTGTAGAAGTACCAACGGTCGGGCTTCAGCCCTTGCAGCTCCACATGCACCGAGTGCCCCAAGGCCACAGGGGCCACCGCTGTGCCGCGCTGCACGGTGTGCTGAAACTGCGCATCGTCCGCAACTTCCCAATCCACGGCAATGTCGGCCAGCTTCGGCAAGCTTGGGCCAGACAAGGCTTCGTTGACCAAGCGCGTCCACAGCACAACGCCGTCTGATGTGGGCGAGCCACTGGCCACGCCCAAGCGGAACGGCGAGCCCGCATCCCGCACTTGGCTGTAGGCATGCCCTGTTGCGGCGATGGGCAAGGCGTGTGCCAGCGCGATGGACAGCAGGTCACGTCGATGGAGCGTCATGGCATCGGCTGCAGCGCCATCACCTGTGCTGCCAGCACATCGACGCCTTGGGGCGACAGGTCGTCTGTGGACAGGTTTTGGCGGGCATCCCAGGCTTTGTAGTTTTTGCTTTGAGAACGAGCGTACAACGGGTCGTAATGCAGCGTCATCAACTCGTCAAACAACGGCTCAAGTTGCTGTTTTAAAGCCCAATCTTGCCAGCGGGCAATGACCTCTGCGCCACGCTGCTCCTTCATCTTGCCCAGCTGCAGCACCAGTTGGTCAGGGTCATCGCCCAGGTAGTGGTAGTCCCTGAGCAGGTAAGCCAGACGCGCTGAGCGAGAGGCATTGATTTCGATGCAAGGTGACGCCCGCATGCGTTCGATCAACGGCACAGGCACCGTCAGTCGACCGATGCGGCGGCTTTCGCCTTCCACGTAGACGGGCTGGGTCAGATCGAACTTGGCCAACACGTTGGCAATCTGGGTTTCAAACGCCGTTTGCGAGGGCTGTGCAACGCCGGGTGTGCTGCCCAGCAACGAGCCTTTGTGCTCGGCCAAGGCTTCCAAGTCCAGCACCTGACAACCCCGCAACGCCAGCGCCTGCAACACACGGGTCTTGGCGCTGCCTGTGGCCCCCGTCAACACCCTGAAAGAGAGGGTCGGGCAGCGTTCGTCCAGGAAGTCAATCACGTGTCGACGCCAAGCTTTGTAGCCGCCTTGCAACTGCTGCGCGTCCCATCCCACCAAGCGCAGCCAAGTCACCATCGAGCCGCTGCGCATGCCGCCTCGCCAGCAGTACACCAACGGTCGCCAGTCGTGGGGTTTGTCAGCAAATTGCTCGCGCAAGTGCCGTCCGATGTTGTCAGCCACCATGGCACCGCCAACACGACGGGCCTCAAAAGCACCCACCTGTTTGTACAGGGTCCCGACGATGCGGCGCTGTTCGTTGTCCAAGGTGGGACAGTTGATGGCGCCGGGGATGCGGTCAATCTCAAACTCGGCAGGTGAACGGGCGTCAATCACGCTGTCGAAACCCGACATCTGTGCCACCGTGACCATCGGTTTGGCGGGCTGCTTCATGGTGTGACCTCCACTGGCACAATTCGCATGGACATGATGCTCACAAAACCACCCTTGACTTTGTATTGGGACCTGCAACGGCGCAGGCTATCTGTAGGGCCGGATTTTGGCACGTGCTGCCTGCGGGTGCTTGCGGCATGACCCAACATTTGGCACATCAGGCGCGTTGGCGCAACAGCCCTTGGACGGTGGCCCTCGCTGGCATGGTCGCTTTGGCCGTGGCCATGGGCATCGGCCGGTTCGCCTTCACGCCCTTGCTGCCCATGATGTTGCATGACCAGTGGCTGGACTTGCCTCAGGCCTGCTGGCTGGCCAGTGCCAACTACCTGGGGTACCTGGTCGGTGCGCTGTTGTGCATGTTGCAGCCCAAGCTGTGGCGGCGCTTCCCCAGCCTGCCGCCCTTCATCGGTACCCACTGGTTGCGAGGCGGACTGGTGGCCACAGGCTTGCTGACCTTGTCGATGGCTTTGCCTCTGCCCGCCCTCTGGCCGTGGTTGCGTTTTTTGGCCGGGGTGGCCAGCGCCTTCGTGTTCGTGCAAACGTCTGGCTGGTGTCTGGCCCAACTGGGCAGACTGGGCGTGCCTCAAATGGGTGGGGTGATCTACACGGGGCCTGGCCTGGGCATCGTGGTCAGTGGGTTGTCTGCGACAGTCATGGTGGCGCAACATGGGTCAGCACAGACCGGGTGGTGTGTATTTGGCGCTTTGGCGTTGGTGCTTTGCGCCTTGATCTGGCGAGTGTTTCAACCCATGCCCAACACTGGCACGGCTGGCACAGGTGGCACGGCGCACGCAGTTGGCACAACGGGCGCCGCCACCAGCAACACAAGTGCTGAAGCGCATGTCATGGCGCCAACGACAGACGCTACAACGGACACGCTTGAAATGGGCACCTTGACCCTGGCCTATGGGCTGGCGGGGTTTGGCTACATCATCACGGCCACCTTTTTGCCAGTGATTGCGCGGGCTGCGCTGCCTGAATCGGTGTGGTTAGACCTGTTCTGGCCGCTGTTTGGCGCAGGGGTGGTCGCTGGCGCCCTGCTCGCCACCCGAATGGCCCACGCCGGTGACAACCGACTTTTGTTGACGGGGTGTTACGTGATCCAGGCGGCAGGGGTACTGGCAAGTGTGGTGTGGCCAACGCTGTTGGGTTTCGCCTTGAGCAGTTGGTTGCTGGGCTTGCCGTTCACCGCCATCACTTTTTTTGCGATGCAAGAGGTGCGCCGCTTGCGCCATCACCAAGCCGCCTCGACCATGGGGCTGCTCACTGCCGTTTATGGCTTAGGGCAAATTGCAGGCCCCCCAATGGCCAATGCCTTGATCCACCGTGGGCCAGGAGCCGCGGCGGATTTCAACAGTTCTCTTCTGGTGGCGGCAGGGTCCTTGTTGTTGGGGGCCATCTTGTTTGGGGCCATGTCTCGCCGCTTCCCTGCGCACAACACCAAGGCCACCCATGCCGCGCAAACCCCACCTGCTGGCGGGCACCCACCCACTTCATCACCATGAAAAAAGAGCACATTGAGCCTTTCTTTGCCACCCTGAGGGCCGCGAACCCTCAACCCAACACCGAGCTGGAATACACGACGGTGTTTGAATTGCTGGCCGCGGTGTTGCTCAGCGCCCAGGCGACAGACGTGGGGGTCAACAAGGCCACACGGCGACTGTTTCCGGTGGCGGGCACGCCCGAAAAAATCCTGGCCTTGGGCTTAGAGGGTTTGGAAAACCACATCAAGACCATCGGCCTTTTTCGCAGCAAAGCCAAACACCTGTTGGAAACCTGTCGCATCTTGGTCACCCAGCATGGCAGCCAAGTGGCGTTTGGTGAGCCCACGATGGCGGTGGACACCCACATCTTTCGCGTGGGCAACCGCACGGGCCTGGCACCAGGCAAGACCCCTTACGACGTGGAAATGCAATTGCTGAAACGCATTCCTGAGCCTTACAAGGTCGACGCTCACCACTGGCTGATCCTGCACGGGCGCTATGTGTGCCAGGCCCGTAAACCCCAATGTTGGCAATGTGGGGTGGCCGCTTGGTGCGATTTCAAACCTAAAACGCTACTATATCCATAGCAAACAATGGCATCAGCGCTGCCGAATCAGCTGATTTGATGCACTAACTTCGACTCAGCTGCGACTCAAGGTGCGCTCAAGGGCAAAGACTTGCCCTCTGATGCCGCGGGTGGTGCCACCTGCAGCCAACGTGCCAAGGTCGGGGCAATGTCCACCACTTGAACACGCTGGTCAAGCTTGCCAGGTTTGATCCATGTGGGGCCGTAAAACAGCATGGGCTCATGGTGGTCAAACGCATGGGGCGTGCCATGGGTGGCCCCTGTGGCGCCTGTCATCATCCAATTGGGTTTGACCACCAACTGCAAGTCACCCGACACGTCGGTGTGCCAGGTTTTGCGCATGGCGTCGAAAAACGGTGCACCAGGCCGGGTGTTGCCATCGAGCTCTTGGCGGGTGTAAACATGACCTATGCCTGGCTCTTCAAGCAGCAGCGTGCGGGCCACTTCGGCGGCGACATTGACGTCCACCTTGCGCTCGGCCAGCAAGGGGCGATTGAGCAACAAGGTGGAGCCTGAGAACCCATGCGACCACTTACCTTCACCGAAGCGCTGTGTCAGGCCCGCATTGACGCGGGCCGCGGCCTGAGCGAGGCTCTGGCGCCCTGAATCCAAACCACGTGCCTGGAGCACTTCCGCTGCGGGTGTGAATCCATGATCGGCGGTCAAGACGGCAATGTAGTTGTCCTTGCCTACTTTGGCATCCAAGTCTTTGAAAAAAGCCTGGAACATGCGGTCCAAGCGCAAAGTGTGGTCATGGGATTGGCGGGATTCGGCGCTGAAGGCATGGTTCACATAGTCATGCCCAGAGAGGCTGACCGACAAAATGTCTGGCACGTCGTCTTGGCCCAGACCTTCGCCGTCAATGGCTGCGCGGGCAAAGTCCAACGCGAGTTCATCGACAAAAGGCCCTCGCACCAGAGAGCTGTAAAACAGTTGCCCAATCTCGTCACCAGCGCCAAACGTGATCGGGAATTTACCGCCTGGTGCAAACCAACGCTGCTCTTCAGGCAAGGAGCGCG
>CAZHDP010000181.1:0-6691 GCA_964531605.1 uncultured Burkholderiaceae bacterium
GGTGAGAAACCGCTTGCCGCAGGCCATTGATGAGCCTGTGATTGCCAAGGTCGAGGCCGATGCTTTTCCTGTGATTTGGTTGTCCTTCACCAGTGACACCCTGAGCCCACTGCAGATCAACGATTTGGTCAATCGCATTGTCAAGCCTCGGTTGCAAACGGTGTCGGGTGCCGCGGACGTCCGGATCTTTGGCGAGCGCAAATACGCGATGCGCGTATGGCTTGACCCCGACAAACTGGCGGCCTTCAAACTCACCACGCAAGACGCGGAAGACGCCATCCGCCGCAGCAACCTGGAAGTGCCTGCTGGTCGCATCGAGTCCACCCAACGCGAGTTCAGCGTCACATCAGAAACCGATTTGCGTCGGCCGGTGCAGTTCTCAGACATCATCATCAAAAACGCCAACGGATTTCCGGTACGCATCCGTGACGTAGGCCGTGTGGAAGAGGCCGCTGCGGACGAGCGCAGTGGGTCTCGCTTGAATGGCCGCGCTGCCATTACCGCTGGGGTTATCCGACAAGCGACGGCCAATCCGTTGGACTTGAGCAATGGTGTGCGGGCCATGATTCCCCGGTTGAAAGCCGACTTGCCACCCGGCATTTCTATTGACGTGGCCAATGACAACTCGGTGTTCATCGACAAATCCATCAAGAGCGTTTTCCAAACTATTCTGGAAGCCGTGGTGTTAGTGGCGTTGGTGATTTTTGTGTTTTTGCGTACCTTGCGTGCGTCCATCATCCCCATCATCACGATTCCGGTCTGTTTGGTGGGCACGTTTGCCTTGATGGCGTTGGCAGGGTTCACGGTGAACACGCTGACCTTGCTGGCCTTGGTGTTGGCCATTGGTTTGGTTGTGGACGATGCCATCGTGGTGCTGGAGAACATCTACCGGCACATTGAAGAGGGCATGGACCCGTTCTCTGCTTCCATCAAAGGGGCGAAAGAGGTGAGCTTTGCGGTGATCGCGATGACCTTGACGCTGGTGGCAGTGTATGCGCCGCTGGCGTTCACGCCGGGAAGAACGGGCCGGTTGTTCATCGAGTTTGCTTTGGCGCTTGCAGGCGCGGTGGCCGTGTCGGGTTTCATTGCGCTGACGTTGTCACCCATGATGTGCTCGTTGCTGCTCAAGCATAACCCCAATCCCTCGTGGTTTGACCGAGGCATGGAACGCGTATTGACGGGTTTGACGAACCTTTACGGCGGCGCGCTGCGCTGGCTGGTGACCACGGGCTATGACCGTGAACACCGCCAAACCGGCATGGCGGCTGGACTCAAGCGCTTTGCTTTCAACGCCCGCTGGTTGGTGATCGCCGTGATGGTGGGGTGTGCATTTGCCATCTTCCAGGTGCTCCCGTCCATGAAACGTGAGTTGTCGCCGCTGGAGGACCGCGGTCAGATCTTGGCTGTGGTGACGGCGCCAGATGGCGCCACCTTGGGCTACACCAACCGGTACGTGAGTGCGATTGAGAAAATCGGTGAGCCTTACAAAGACTTTGACCGCATTTTTGTCTCTTCAGGCAATCCCACGGTCAGCCAGGCCAACGTGTTTTTCCGTGCGATAGATTGGGATTTGCGACAGCGATCAGTGTTGGATGTAGCGCGTGAATTGCAGCCCAAATTGGCCGCGTTGCCCGGTGTGACGGCGTTTCCCATCACGCCACCTTCTTTGGGGCAAGGTTTCCGTGAACGCCCTGTCAATTTTGTGATTGTGACGTCAGACAGTTATGCCAACTTGGCCGCGACGACACGTCAATTCATGGATGAAGTGGCAAAAAATCCAGGCATCGTCAGTGCAGACATTGATTTGCGACTGAACAAGCCAGAACTCAAAATCGACGTGGACCGCGAAAAAGCGTCTGATCTGGGCGTCTCTGTGGATGCTGTAGCGCGCGCGATTGAAACCATGCTCGGCGGACGGCAGGTGACGCGGTACAAGCGTGAAGGCGAGCAGTTTGACGTCATCGTGCAAACGCAAGCGACGGGTCGAGATACGCCAGATGACATCGAGAAAATCTTTGTCCGTGGGCGCAATGACACGATGATCCCGTTGGCCGCTTTGGTGAAAGTACGTGAATCAGTGTCTCCGCGCGAGTTGAACCACTTCAGCCAGCGCAGGGCTGTTTCGATCACCGCCAATCTTGCAGCCGACTATTCATTGGGCGAGGCACTTGATTTCTTGGATGCCACGGCGGCCAAAGTATTGAAACCTGGCTACAGCACCGATTTGAATGGCACGTCCCGTGAATACAAAAACTCCCAGGGTTCTCTGGTCATCGTTTTTGTGTTGGCTTTGTTGTTCATCTTTTTGGTGCTTGCCGCTCAATTCGAAAGCTTCATTGATCCCTTGGTCATCATGCTGTCGGTGCCCATGTCGATGATCGGGGCACTGTTGGCTTTGCAATGGTCGGGCGGATCTCTCAACGTGTATTCGCAGATTGGATTGATCACGCTGGTGGGGTTGATCACCAAGCACGGTATTTTGATCGTGGAGTTCACCAATCAGCTGCGTGAGCACGGGGTCGAGATGACAGAAGCCTTGGTCAAGGCGGCGACGCAACGGCTGCGCCCCATTTTGATGACCACAGGTGCCATGGTGCTGGGCGCAATTCCTTTGGCGTTGGCCCATGGGGCAGGGGCCGAAAGCCGAAAACAGATTGGATGGGTGATTGTGGGCGGCATGAGCTTGGGCACCTTGTTGACCATTTTTGTGGTGCCCACCATGTACACCTTGTTTGCCCGCAAAGCCGTGCCTGGTGCGAAGACGCAGGCTGTTGATGAGACCCATTTTCACGCCGAGGCAGACACACAGCACCACCCTGAGTTGATCGCCAAATAAGGCCAACTCTGCTGAACGAAAGGCAAGCGTCCCGAGAGGGCGTTTGCCTTTTTTTGTTTCAACGTGCTGAAGAGATCAGCTGTTGAAGCGACGTCATCATCGGCGCCCATTGGTTGATGGGGCCCTGCAGTTGTGCAACGGGATCGAAAGGCTTGGTCGACATGACCGCTCGCGCGCCTTTGAGGATCAGTGTTTTGGCGTCTTGTGACATGCGAGTAAATGACGCGGCCACGTCGGGGCTGTCAGATGGCAGTGCATCTTCCATCCAGGTCAGCCAGGCAGCTGTGAGCTCGCACGCCGCCCCCCATTGACGGATGCCTGCAAAAGCCCAAGCATGGTAGTAGGGCAGTCCCTTGCTTTGAAGCTCGGGCAGGTCTGCGGCGAAACGCGCAGCGAAGCGCTCTACAGGATTGCTGGTGGGTAAGCTGGCGAGGTGTTGCCGCATCGTTTGCAGGCTGGCCTGCTTCAGCCGGTCTGTTGGGCACACAGGCCTTGCATCGAAGCTGATCAGCTCTGCAAACAAGGGCAGGGCAGGCTCAGTGGGCTCCATATGGAGCAACTGCCGTGCATCCAGACCATGGGCTTCAAAATAGCCTGCATTGTGGAAATAGCCCAGCGTTTGGTTGGCCAAGTCAACCCGGTTGATGGCGATGGTCGTCTTGCTGTGCTTGTGCTGGTAGTCCGTGCCCTGGGTGTCGGGCAGCCAAAAAGCGTCCACTTCGAGGCTGACCAGGCGACCCGCACTCAAATGCGTTGTGACATGCGCCAGCAGAGGCTTCCAGACGGTCAACTCATGAACCTTGATGCCGTACAAGCGCAAGATCTCATCGTGCGATGGCTTGAAAAACGTCCATTGGTCGTCTTCAAAATCGACCCCGACGGTGAACGGCAACAAGGCCAGCGGATTCAAGCCCCGTGCATGCAGTATCTCGATCCACAAATCCACGTAACAATTTTTCTCAGGCCACAAGCGATCGCCATGGTGCAAATCATGACGGTCGTGCTGTGATGCCTGAAGGTGAGGCATCGCCGCAAAATGATCGACAGAGATCACGGCCACAACAAAGCCCTCACACTTTTTGGCCAGGTTGTGGTGTCGAGCCCGTGTGTTTTCAGCAGGGACAGGGTCACGCGCTCCAGCCCAAATCCCAGGCAGGCTGTTTGGGCCAACTTGTCTTGGGCATCGCGAATGCCGAACTTGCTGCTGAAGTGCTCCTGGTGCCAGTTGAACGAGCAAATGGCGGTAGGGTTTTCAGCAGAGATGACGGGGACTTTCAATTCAAACTTCAATTTTTGGTCCCGTTGATTTGCCGCCAACATCTTGCCAACCCGGCCAAAAAACGGATCGTTGGCAATGTCACTCACGACTGGCAAGCCCAGATCTTCCAGGAGGCTTTTGGCGCGTTCCAACCACTGGTCGCGCCACTGCACCACGATGTCTTCAGATCCCACCCGGATGAATTCACGCATCCGAAACGATTGGAACCGTGTGGGCTCGTCGGAGGGTTCGTGGCGAAAAATCCAGTTCAAGGTGGTGACCAACCGACCGTTGGGGTTGAGTTTGCCGCTGAACACGGGGTAGACCGGGTAACACGCGGCCGGGGTCATCATCACGTCGGTGATGTCCAGTGCAGATTCCCAGCGTTCACCCGCTTCTGCTTTTTCAAGCATGGCGCGTGCTTGGGCATCATTGCCAAAAAAGCTGTTCACCGAACCGATCAGGTGCGGAAAGTTGCCCAGGTAGCCCATCTTTTCAATCAGGGCTCTGGGCACCACGGGGGGAAAGGTCAACACTTCGGCTTGGTCCGGGGCCGCGACACGGGTGACCAGATCATTGAAGCGGTGCAAGATGTCTTCAAAATCAGGGCCAAAGCCGCTGACACCCCGTACCCCGGAGGGGATGATCATGCCGGCGGCGATCAACGCGTCCTTGAACGCGATGGGGTCGTGCGAAGAAAAAACGCTCATGGGTGGGTTCTCGGTTCAGTTGTCTTTGTACACCAGCAGCATGGATGCACTTTTGGCCGCAATGCGTTCGTTGGACACCATCAACGCACCGGACAGTGAATCTCGCAAGGCACGGCTGATGCTCAGAGGGCCGGTGTTGTTGAAACCGGGGATGCCCAACATGCGCAGGGCGTCTTGGATGATTTCAGGGGCAGCTTGCGAGGCGGCTGTTTTCAGGCTGTTGAACGTCAAGCCCCACCCTAAAGCTTGGAGTGCTTGCGCATCATGGCCTGACGCCACCAGGTCATCAAAATCATTGGCCACGCCTTGCCAGTGGTGGCGCGCAGTTTGGATTTTGACCCGCAATTCAGCCAGACGTGTCGCAGTCGAGGGCACCACACCCGGTTGTTTACGCGCTTGTGATCGGATCATCGTCGCGGCTTTGTCGTAAGCCGAGTAGGCGAGCCCCCACCACAGCGCTGACCAAAGTGTGTGTGAATAGGGCACCATGCTGCGAGACGCAATTTCAGAATACGGCTCAGGGAAGATCTGGGCGACAGGGCCTGCGCTGTCGATCGAAAAGCCTGGGCTGCAGGTTCCCCGCATGCCCATGGTGTCCCAGTTGGAGGTTTGTTTCAGCCGCATTTGATCGGCTTTGACCATCACCAACACCTGATCGCTGGCCTGGGCTTCGGGTGTGCGGCGGGTCGTGATGAATACCGCGTCTGCTTGGGCGCAATAGGATCCTGTGGTGGCTTCTTTTTGAAGTTTGAATTGATCGCCACTGACCTCAATCGCGCAGATGGACGATCGGGTGTCCCCAAACGTGCCGACCTCAGAGGTCACAGAACCCAACAGCCACTGCTTGTCGCAAAGTTCGCGTTGGTAGTCGAGGAAAAAGGTTGAACCCGACGTGTTGCGCGTCAGGCAGGCCACTTGGCTGTAGTGCATGGCCAGCACCATGGCACTGGATCCGCACTGTTGCGCAATGGCCGCCACCAACTCGCACTGCCCCCGCATGGACAGCCCCATGCCACCCAAGGCTTTGGAAATGGGGGCTGACAGCAGTTTCTCTGTTTTGAACGCAGCCAGGGCCTCCACCGGGAATCGGCCCAGTCGGTCCACCTCTTCGGCATGCTGTCCTGCCATGCCGGGACTTTTCAACTGTTTGATCCAAGCCCAGGGTGTTGCATTTGATGGTTCAATAGACACGTCAATCTTTCTTGGTTGGAGTCTGGTCTGGATGCCACGGCGTCGCCATGGCGAGGTCTCTGCCGTTATTATCGAATGCACTGCACATTCGCTTACAAAATGTTGTGCATTTCTGTGTTTCCTTGATTTGCAACATATCCTGGTCGGTCCTTCCATGAACGATATTGAGTCCCGAGTGCGTGCCGTTTTAGCTGAACACGGTCGACTTTCCAAAGATGCTGCGGCACTGGCGCCTGAAGAGGATTTGCAGCAGGCTGGCATGACATCTCACGCCAACGTGAACGTGATGTTGGGTTTGGAGGGTGAGTTTGACATCGAGTTTCCAGACCACATGTTGTCGCGTGCCGTGTTCCAAAGCATCGCGTCCATCTCGGCAGCGGTGCAGCAGTTGCTGGCTTAGACAGTGTTTGTCCTGTCACGCCGTTGATCATGTCTGTGGTGCCCGCTGCTCCCTCCTCGGTCACGGGCCAAGGTGACCTTCGCCATCAAGGTGGACGTTGGGCTCTGTGCCAACAAGATGGCAACGCCGAGTCGCTGATCCCGGCTGACGACGCTTGGACGGACATTCCGGAAGCGGGTACGGTGGCCAGCGTATGGCGGCGCCTCGGGCGATGGCATATTGATGATGCCCCGACGGATTTTGATGCGCACGTCTGGTGGTTTCGACTGACGTTTGACGCAGCACCAGATCAAGCT
>CAZHDP010000182.1:0-6663 GCA_964531605.1 uncultured Burkholderiaceae bacterium
TCAGGTGACAGGGCTTCAAAGGCCTTGTTGTTGATGACGAAGTCCAACTGTCGACCACCTTCCCACCAGCCTGGGTCGTAGTAGAACGGAGCCACTTTGTTGAAGCCCAACTTCTGGTCATCGTAGGGACCAATCCACTCGGCGGCGTCAATCGTGCCCTTTTCCAGCGCAGAGTAAATTTCGCCACCAGGGATGTTCTGAGGCACGCCACCCATGCGCTCCAACACGCGGCCAGCAAAGCCGCCAATGCGCATCTTCAAGCCTTTGATGTCCGCCAACGTCTTGATTTCTTTGCGGTACCAACCGCCCATCTGCGCACCGGTATTGCCGCCAGGGAAACTGACGATGTTGTACTTGGCATAGAACTCACGCATCAGCTTCAAGCCATTGCCTTCGTACATCCAAGCGGTCATCTGTCGGCTGTTCAAACCAAACGGGATCGCACAACCCAAGGCAAAACACTCGTCTTTGCCGAAAAAGTAATACGGTGCGGTGTGCGCCATTTCGACGGACCCCTGCTGAACCGCATCCACCACACCAAAAGCTGGCGTGATTTCGTTCGCAGCGTGGACAGACACTTCAAACTTGCCACCGGACATCTTTTTCAACGAGGCAGCGAAAACGTCAGCCGCACCAAAAATGGTGTCCAACGCTTTTGGGAAACTGGACGACAGGCGCCAACGCACTGCTGCCTGCGCGTGAACAGCGGGCGCAACACCTGCTGCGAGAACGCCAGCGATGCCAGCGTTTTTAATGATTGAACGACGATCCATGGGGAATACTCCGCAAAGTTAAGTAAGAAAGCTGAGGCAACCACGCCCACCACTTGCCCCGCGATTTTAGGAAGCGCGGAGGGTCAAAATGCTGGGGGTTTACCCTTTTGGCGTTGACAAATGCGCAACACGAACTTGAATTAAATCAAGCGCTCAGGCGACAGCCTTCAATGCAGGAGCTTGCGTCGCCGCGAACTCTGGAAAACGCTTGGCGATGGAGGCCAACAGACCTGCACTGTCGAGCCCTTGCAAGGCCAACAACTTGGCAGGATCGCCATGTTCGATGAACACGTCGGGCAAGCCCAAACTGAGCAGCGGTTTGAGCAGGCCAGCAGCTGCCATGGCTTCCCCCACGGCGCTGCCCGCCCCCCCCATGAGCGCCCCTTCTTCGACCGTGACCACAGCATCGTGTTGGCGCACCACATCGAGCAACAGTGACAAGTCCAATGGCTTGGCCCACCGCATGTTGACCACCGTGGCGTTGAGTTGCTCGGCCACTTGCAGCGCGGGATAGAGCATGGTGCCAAAGGTCAACAGCACGATGCCCTTGCCTTGGCGACGAACCTCCCCTTTGCCAAATGGCAGGGGCGTCAAGTCAGACAGCGGCGCCACACCTGCCCCTGCGCCACGCGGATAACGCACCGCCACAGGGTGGTTTTGGGCGTAAGCACTGCTCAGCAGTTGTCGGCATTCCCTCTCGTCTGCAGGGCACGCGATGCTCATGTTAGGAATGCAGCGCAAAAACGGAATGTCGTAAGCACCTGCGTGTGTAGCGCCATCGGCACCGACCAAACCAGCGCGGTCCAGCGCAAACACCACGGGCAAGTTTTGGATGGCCACGTCATGGATCAACTGATCGTAGGCACGTTGCAAAAACGTAGAGTAGATTGCCACCACAGGCTTCTGTCCCTCGCAAGCCAGACCTGCGGCAAAGGTGACCGCATGCTGTTCGGCGATGCCCACGTCGTAATAGCGACCAGGAAAGCGCTGTTCAAACTCGACCAACCCCGAGCCTTCGCGCATCGCTGGTGTGATGCCGACCAAACGCGTGTCGTCGGCAGCCATGTCACACAGCCACTGCCCAAACACCTGTGTGAAGGTTTGTTTGGCCGGGGCAGTGGCCTTTTGCAGGCCGACAGCAGGGTCAAACTTGCCTGGGCCGTGGTAGGCCACGGGGTCAGCTTCAGCCCGTTTATAGCCTTGGCCTTTCTTGGTGACCACATGCAAAAACTGCGGACCCGGACTGTTCGCCAGCAATTGTTTGATGTTTTCCAGCGTGGGAATCAAGGAATCAAGGTCATGACCGTCAATCGGACCGACATAGTTGAAGCCGAATTTCTCAAACAAGGTAGCAGGCACCACCATGCCTTTGGCATGCTCTTCGAACCGCTTGGCCAATTCAAACAGCGGAGGGGCCACCTGCAGCACCTGTTTGCCCACGTTTTTGGCAGCAGCGTAGAACTGGCCACTCATCAATTGGGCCAGGTAGCGGTTCAACGCGCCGACAGGGGGGCTGATGGACATGTCGTTGTCATTCAGCACCACCAACAACTTACCACCCTCGTGCAATTGAACGCCTGCGTTGTTGAGCGCTTCAAAAGCCATGCCTGCCGTCATGGCACCGTCGCCTATCACCGCAATCGCATGCCGGTTTTCACCTTTTTGCTTGGCAGCCAGGGCCATGCCGAGTGCGGCAGAAATGCTGGTCGAGGAATGCGCTGTGCCGAACGTGTCGTATTCACTCTCAACCCGCTGCGGAAAGCCACTCAAGCCGCCCAACTGGCGCAGGGTGGGCATGCGGTCGCGTCGCCCCGTCAGGATTTTGTGCGGGTAGGTTTGGTGGCCCACATCCCAAACGATGCGGTCCTGCGGCGTGTTGAACACGTAGTGCAGCGCCACCGTCAACTCGACCGTGCCCAGGTTGGAACTGAGGTGGCCGCCCGTTGCAGCCACGTTATGGAGCACGCAATCACGCAGTTCTTGGGCCACGGCCCCCAATTGCGCCCGGGGCAAGCGGCGCAAATCAGCCGGATCGTTGATGGTTTCGAGCAAGCTAGCCATGTGTCAGTTGTTCCTGTTGACCACCATATCGGCCAAAGCCCTGAGGGCATCCGTATGGGGCAGTCCACTTTGATCCAGGGCCATCAGCGCCTCTTGGAGCAGCTGTTGTGCCCGTTGCTGAGCGCCATTCAGTCCGAGAAGAGAGACATAAGTGGGTTTGTCATTGGCCGCATCTTTGCCCGCCGTTTTGCCCAAGGTGGCCGAATCTGCCGTCACGTCAAGGATGTCGTCGACCACCTGAAATGCCAAACCCAGGGCGGCACCATATTGCTTGAGCGCCGCCAACGCGGGGGCGGAGACCACGCCACAGGCAGCCCCCATCATCACACTGCCCTGGAGCAGCGCCCCTGTTTTGAGGCAGTGCATGTGCTGCAACTGTTCCTGCGTCAACCGCTGCCCGACGCTGGCCAAATCAATCGCCTGACCTCCTGCCATGCCGTCATGGCCCGCAGCCACCGCGAGCAAGCGGCACAAGCGAGCCTGAACCTCGGCAGGAACAGTGTCATCGTCTGGCGTCAAAAACTCAAACGCCAAGGCTTGCAGGGCATCTCCTGCCAACAAAGCCTGGGCCTCGCCATACGCCACGTGTACCGTGGGTTTGCCACGGCGAAGCACATCGTTGTCCATGCAAGGCAAGTCATCGTGCACCAAAGAGTAAGCATGGATCAACTCCACCGCACAGGCGGCGCGCAAACTGGCCGAGGTGTTCCCAGAAACAGCTTCGCTGGCGGCAAACACCAGCAACGGACGGAGGCGTTTGCCGCCATCCAGCACCGCATAACGCATGGCGGCGCCCAGCTCGGCCGGGGCATCGGCCTTGATCCATTCGCAAAGAGATTGCTCCACACTGGCAAGGTGCCGTTGGCTCCAGCCCTTCAATTCGAACGTCATTCGGGCTTCCAGGGTTTGAGGGTGCCGTTGTCCAGCACCTCTATTTGTTGTTCTACCTCGGTCAGGCGGTCACGGCAATACGCCAGCAACACGGCACCTCGTTGATAAGCTGCCAGCACGTGGTCCAGGGGCATTTGCCCAGTTTCCAACTCGGAGACCAAACGCTCAAGCTCTTGCACCGCCAGCTCATAGCTCTGAGGAGACGCAGCACGATCGGTGGCAGCAGCGGATGGGGCCTTGGGCATAGACAAATGGGTAAGTGAAACGTGACGACACGGGCGAACCCGTTGGCCACAAAGCACGCATTTTAAGGTCTAGCCCAGCGCGCAAACGGGAAAAGTCAGACCGAACCTGTGGCGAGCAACAGGGCGGCTCATTTGGCAGCAACCTGCCCACGCTGCCTGGACACCACCTCTCGCACGAAGATGTCGGGCACGTCATTGGCGCCTCGGCGCAACTCCCGCACAAATTTGGTGGCCACGCCCCATTCAGGCTCCATCCACATGGTGATCTTCGCGCGCCAGCCGTTCTCGTACGCCATGTTCAGCTCGATCCTGAAGGTGTCCACCGTGCCCAAAGGCACCGTGATCCGTTCTTTGGCCGCAATCTTGGCGTCAATGTCGACCCACCCTTTGTAGCCATTGGGTTTGCGGTAATTCGACCGAGACGACCACCTCTTGCCCACTTGAAACTCCCCGCCGGGAACCGTTGCGTAGGGTGGGTCATACACGCCACTCACGTCCCGCTTGACAAACCCGGATTGTGTGGTCTCCACGTTGGACTGCCCGTTGATGGTCCCTTCGAACGAATCCTCTCCCGTTTGGTGAATGAGGATCTGTGGGCTGCCTTTGACCACGCCGGTCAACCCGTCCTTCACCACGACGCGGTAGGTGTCGCCGTCCCGATACCGCCCGTCAAGCCCTTGCGCAGCGGTTCCATTCCGATCAGCTTGTGGACTGACCTTGGCCTTGGCCAGCTGCTCCAAGCGGCTCTGCGCCAGTTCGCTCACATTGCCACTGGGGTATTTGAGCAAAAAGGCATAAAAATCTTCTGGGTTTTTGCTCTCGGCGATCTTGTCCCAATCGGCTTTTTCTTTGACGAAGCGCTCCTCCCGGTTGACAGGCGCTTGCGTGATGGTGCCGGCTTTCAGACCAGCATTGAAATAAAAATCATCCTCCAGGCTGGTGGATTCCCAGGGCACTTGCCGACCCTGGCTTTGCTTGCGGACTTGAAAGCGCACCCGCTTGAACACGTCTTCGATCTTGGCCGTTGGCTTTTTCAACTCTTCCAGCAAATACCCGGTGTACAAGCCGTTTCCGCCCTCCGTGCGCCCATCCTCTGCGGCATTGCCCGGTGCGGTGGCATAGGCGAGAAAGGTACCAGGCGGGGCATCCATTTGCGCCAAGCCTTTGGCGCTGGCTTTGTCTGAAAACGGGTTGTCGCGGCACGCGTCCAACACCACGATGTTGACCCGACTGTCCGCTTGCTTGAAGGCGTCCATCACGGCGTTCACGCTCACGGCCTGCTTGGGCACATCGCTGGAGGCGGCCAACCGTGCATCGACAGGCACCATGTAGTTCTGCCAATCCAGCTGCAAACCGTGTCCGGCGTAATACAACATGCCTACACCATGCTTGCCTTTGAGTTTGGTTTGCAAGGCCTCTATCGCGGCCAGCATGTTGCTGCGGTCGGCATCCCGCACTTCCACCACCTGAAAACCAAATCGGGTCAGGGTTTCAGCCATGGCCCGGGCATCGTTGACGGGGTTGGCCAGTGCGGCAGTGCCGGCATAGGCCGCATTGCCGATCACCAGCGCAACGCGAACGTCCTCCGGAGCCTGGGCATGCGCGCCCAGCGTCAACAACACAACCCCCAACGCAGCGGTACGCAGTGAACGGCGAAACATCAACATGGCAAAACCCATTGATCCAACATCAAAAATTTCCGACTGCCGCAAGCAGGCATGGGCGGCACCTTGGTCGGCGCAGTGTAGTCCAGCAGGGCATTGTTGAGCGAACAACCCGGCATCTGGGGGTTCAGGGTAACCCCGGGGTACAATGCAAGGAGCACGGCTGTTCAAGCCCGTGCGCATTCATTGGCGCCAAGGCGTCCCCTTCTTTGTCTCCTTTCTCCCTGTGGGGAGTCCTAGGTCAGGTCACCCATGTCTGATTTAAGTCTTCAACTGCAGCAGGCTCACAGCCAACTACCAGTTTCCAGCTACTTTGATGAAGCGCTGTACGCGCGCGAGCTAGCCACCATCTTTCAGCGCGGGCCCCGCTATGTGGGGCATGAGCTGGCTGTGCCCAACGTGGGCGACTATTACGCACTGCCCCATGAGGGCGAAGGGCGAGCCTTGGTGCGCACGCCAACGGGCGTCGAATTGATTTCCAACGTCTGCCGCCACCGCCAAGCCGTGATGCTCAAAGGCCGGGGTCAATTGAACGGTGCCAGTGACACGCACAGCGGCAACATCGTCTGCCCCTTGCACCGCTGGACTTACAGCGGCCAAGGCCAATTGATCGGCGCCCCGCATTTCGCCCAAGACCCCTGCCTCAACCTCAACAACTACAAGTTGCGTGAATGGAACGGCCTGCTGTTTGAAGACAACGGACGCGACATCGCGGCAGACCTGGCCGGCATGGCGCCTCGGGCTGATTTGGATTTCACGGGCTACGCGCTGGACCGCGTGGAAATGCACGAGTGCAACTACAACTGGAAGACCTTCATCGAGGTCTACCTTGAGGACTACCACGTTGGCCCCTTCCACCCAGGCCTGGGGCAATTTGTGACCTGTGATGACCTACAGTGGCAGTTCAGCGACAGCTACTCGGTGCAGACCGTGGGCATCAAAAAGGGCGAAGCCAATCGCCTGGGTCGCGCAGGCAGCCCGGTGTACCAGCGCTGGCATGAGGCCTTGTCGGCCTACCGCAACGACACG
>CAZHDP010000183.1:0-6630 GCA_964531605.1 uncultured Burkholderiaceae bacterium
CGTCATTCAACCAGGTGCCGTAGTCCTGGTGCCATTGCCACACGTCACCTTCAAAGGCCATCTTGCCGTTGATCTTGAACTGGTGCATGTAAAGCTTTTCGCCGAACAGGTCTTCAACAGGTTCGATCATGCGGGGGTGGCGGCCGAGTTTGGCGAAAGGCTCGCTGTACATGTGGGCGGCGAAGTTGGTGCGCACAGCGTCTGAGCCTTTTTCGCGCACGTTGTAGGCCTCGCGGCGGCTGTACAGGTCAGGCACGGCGTCCGTCAGGTTTTTGGTTTCTTCGGGGGTGAACAGGCTGGGGAAGAACAAGTAGCCGTCACGGTCAAATTGTTCGAGTTGTTCAGGGGTGAGTCTCATGGGGTGTCTCCGTGTTGAATCTGGGGTTGCAGGTGTGAAAGTTGCTCTTGTAGGCGGGCGGTCAGCTTAGAGCTGGCTTGCTCGCTGTGGTGATCGATCAGGGTCACGGCTCGTTTGGCGTTGCCTGCAGCAATGGCGTCGGCAATGGCTTGGTGCTCGTCCCACACATGCTCACGTTGCTGTGTGGACTGCAACACAGCCCCCATCACGCGGCGCAGGTGGCGCCAGTGCAATTGGGCACTTTGGGCAATCAGCGGGTTGCGCGCGGCCGCGTAAATGGCTTCATGGAAAGCCATGTCGGCGTCGATCATGGCTTTGACGTCGTGGCCTTGCGAGACGGCACGCCCCTGGGCAATCAAGGCTGGATCGATCTGGCAGCGCTGTTGGGCCGCCAGTCGAACGGCCAAGGCGTCCAGCGCACCGCGAACTTCATACACCTGCCGCATCCAGGTGGCGTCCAAGGGTGTGACCAAGACACCTCGCCCCGGGGCATCTTGTATCAGGCCGTCGTTTTTCAGCAGACGCAACGCTTGCAACACCGGCTGACGAGACACGGCCAATTGTGTGGCGATGTCTTCTTGAGTCACTCGCTGACCAGGCGCCAATGAACCATCGCTGATGGCGTCCAGCAGGGCACGGTAAACCTGATCGACCAGGTCGGGGGTGGATTCGAGTTTGACGAGAGAGGGTGACACGGGCGATGATATGAAGTGTTGCTTTGAACTCTGTATACAGAATACTGAAATCATAGGTTCACCGTAGCGATCTGGCATTCGGGTTTGCCCGCACTGTTGGGCAGGTACGATCCAAGGGCAACATCACTGGAGACACCCCATGACCCGCCCCACACGACCAGCGGCACGCGCACCTCAAGCATCCGTCGAATGGCTAGAGCGCATGCACAACAACCGAGCATTGGTGCCAGAGCATCCTGTGCATTTCGCCCGCTGGGCCAAGGATTCTGCTGCGGCGCGTGCCAAGGGTCCTGTGCAGCTGGACCTGGCGTTTGGCGACGGTCTGCTGGAAACGTTGGATGTGTTTCCCGCCCGAGGAAAACGAACGGGTTCAGGTGCACCGGTGATGGTGTTCATCCACGGCGGTTATTGGCGCTCGCTCGACAAGTCAGACCACTCCTTCATCGCGCCCAGTTTCACCCGAGAAGGGGTGTGCGTGGTGGTGCCCAACTACGCGCTGTGTCCCGCGGTCACAGTGTCTGAGATCTGCCTGCAAACGGTACAAGCTTTGGCTTGGGTGTGGCGCAACATCGCCGCTTATGGTGGTGATCCCTCACGCATCACGGTGGTGGGGCACTCGGCCGGAGGCCATTTGGCGACCATGGCCTTGGCGTGTGATTGGCGCAAGGTAGGGCCTGATTTACCTCGCGAGCTGGTGCGAAACGCGCTGTCGATTTCTGGTTTGTACGAGCTGGAGAACATGCGCCTGACGCCATCGCTGCAAGCCTCGCTCCACCTGACGCCCCAAGAGGTGGCTCGGGTCAGCCCTGCGCGGTTCAAAGCGCCCGCATCGGGGCAACTGATCACCGTGGCCGGCGGTGCCGAGAGCGACGAATTCATCCGCCACAACGGCTTGATGCGCAAAGCGTGGGGGCCCAAACGTGTGCCCGTCGCCGAGATTTTGCCGGGCTTGAACCACTTCAGCATCGTGGAAGCGTTGACCCAGCCGCAGCACCGGTTGCACCAGTTGACGCAATCGATGCTGGGCGTTTAAGTCCCCGCCCTGACGGGCTACCCTGGCGTCACATCAGCAGGTGTTCACCTGCGTTGTCGCCGCCCAGGATGACGTAATTCACCTTGCGCACGTCCATCAGTTTGGTGCCGCCGGCATAGCTGATGGAGCTTTGCACGTCTTGCTCCATCTCGATCAGCGTGTTGGCCAGCTTGCCTTTGATCGGCTCCAAAATGCGTTTGCCTTCAACGTGCTTGTACTCGCCCTTGTTGAAGTCGCTGGCCGAGCCGTAGTATTCCTTGAACAGTTCGCCGTCCACTTCCACCGTTTTGCCGGGGGACTCTTCGTGTCCTGCGAACAGCGAGCCGATCATCACCATCGACGCGCCGAAGCGCACGCTCTTGGCAATGTCACCGTGGCTGCGGATGCCGCCATCTGCAATGATGGGTTTGGTCGCCACGCGCGCGCACCACTTCAAGGCCGACAGTTGCCAGCCACCGGTACCGAACCCGGTCTTGAGCTTGGTGATGCACACCTTGCCAGGGCCCACGCCAACCTTGGTCGCGTCAGCACCCCAGTTTTCCAAATCGATCACCGCTTCTGGCGTGGCCACATTGCCCGCAATGACGAAGCTGGTGGGCAGTTTGCCCTTGATGTAGCCAATCATGTCGCGCACGCTGTCGGCATGGCCATGGGCAATGTCGATCGTGATGTACTCGGGAACCAGGTTGGCAGCAGCCAAAGCATCGACGGTGGCGCGGTCAGGCGCTTTCACCCCCAGCGAAATGGAGGCATAGGCACCTTTGCCATGCATGTCACGCACGAACTGCACATTGTCCAAATCAAAGCGGTGCATCACGTAAAAGTAGCCGTTTTGCGCCATCCACAGGCAGATGCCCTCGTCCACCACGGTTTTCATGTTGGCAGGCACCACGGGCAGGCGGAATTTGCGGCCACCCAGCTCCACGCCAGCGTCACACTCAGAACGGCTTTCCACACGGCATTTGCGTGGGAGCAACAAGATGTTGTCGTAATCGAAGATTTCCATGAGATACCAAGCTCCAGAAGACTGTTGAAAAAACAGATGAGCGCTTGGATTGGGCCCGGTTTGGCCACCCACCGGGACGCGGCAGGCAAAAAAAACCGGACCACAAATGCTTGGGCCCGGTGATTGATTCTAACGGGTTTCAGTGAACGGTGCACGCATGGGTTGGGCCAAAAGAAATCACGAAACCCGCAGGTGGCTGGCTTTTGCAGGGCGGGCCTTTCTACAATCCCTGGATGTTTGCACACCCCGACCGCGCCGAGACCCCAGGGTTCGTCGCCTCCCAGTCCCCCCTTTTGCACAACCTGAATGCCGAGCAGTTCGCTGCAGTCACGTTGCCCAGCGTGCCTGCCCTGATTTTGGCGGGAGCCGGGTCAGGCAAAACCCGTGTGCTCACCACCCGCATCGCCTGGTTGCTCCAGACAGGTCAAGTGACACCTGGTGGCTTGATGGCCGTCACTTTCACCAACAAAGCGGCCAAGGAGATGCTCACGCGCCTCAGCGCCATGTTGCCAGTGAACGTGCGCGGCATGTGGATTGGCACCTTCCACGGCCTGTGCAACCGTTTTTTGCGGGTGCATTACAAAATGGCCAACCTGCCGCAGGCGTTCCAGATCCTCGACACGCAAGACCAGTTGTCGGCCATCAAGCGCCTGTGCAAGCAATTCAACGTCGATGAAGAGCGCTATCCGCCCAAACAATTGCAATGGTTCATCGCGGGCTGCAAAGAAGACGGCTTGCGCGCCAAAGATGTTGTGCAAAGTCACCGCACGCCAGACGAGGCCTTGAAAAAAAAGATCGAGCTCTACCAAATCTACGAAGACCAATGCCAGCGCGAAGGCGTGGTGGATTTTGGCGAACTGATGCTGCGCTCGTATGAACTGCTGCGCGACAACCCTGACGTGCGCGAACACTACCAACGCCGCTTCCGACACATCTTGATTGACGAGTTTCAAGACACCAACAAGCTGCAGTACGCCTGGATCAAGATGTTTGCAGGCCACACCCGCCCCAGCGGCAGTGGCGATGCCTTGTTGCCAGGAGGGGGCGTGTTCGAGCCGTCCGACAACAGCGTGATTGCCGTGGGTGACGACGACCAAAGCATCTACGCTTTTCGCGGCGCTCGGGTGGGCAACATGGCCGACTTTGTGCGCGAATTTGACGTGCAGCACCAGATCAAGCTGGAGGAAAACTACCGCTCTTACAGCAACATCCTGGACTCTGCCAACGCCCTCATCAGCCACAACAGCCGCCGCCTGGGCAAAAACCTGCGCACGTCTCAGGGGGCTGGTGAGCCCGTGCGGGTGCTGGAATACGCGTCTGACCTCGACGAGGCCCGGGGCATGGTCGAAGAGATGAAGCAGTTGGTGGCCGCTGAAGGTTTGCAACGCAAAGAGATTGCCGTGCTTTACCGCAGCAATGCCCAAAGCCGTGTGATCGAAACCGCGCTCTTCAATGCCGCCATGCCCTACAAGGTTTACGGTGGTCTGCGCTTCTTTGAGCGCGCTGAAATCAAACACGCGTTGGCCTACTTGCGGCTGCTGGAAAGCCCACACGACGACACCAGTTTCCTGCGGGTGGTGAACTTTCCACCACGCGGCATCGGTGCGCGCACCATCGAACAACTGCAAGATGCCGCCCACGCTGCAGGCTGCTCGCTGCACGACGCGGCCAGCGCCTTGGGGGGCAAAACTGGCAGTAAAGTCACCGCCTTCATCGCTGGGTTGGACGTGCTGCGCGAGCAAACCCAAGGCAGCACGCTGCGTGAAATCATCGAACTGATTTTGAAGCACAGCGGTTTGATGGACCATTACAAGGCCGACCGCGAAGGCGCGGACAGGGTCGAAAACTTGGAAGAGTTGGTCAATGCCGCTGAAAGCTTTGTCACCCAAGAGGGCTTTGGCCGTGACGCCATTGCACTGCCAGTAGACGAGCACGGTTCGGCCGTCGGTGCACCCGCAGGGGCCGCGTTGCTCAACCCCAGTGCCATCGACGGCGAGTTCGAAGAGCCCAGCGGCGAGACACTGTCGCCGTTGGCTGCCTTCTTGACGCATGCCGCGCTCGAATCGGGCGACAACCAGGCGCAAGCGGGGCAAGACGCCATCCAACTCATGACCGTGCATGCGTCCAAGGGTTTGGAGTTCGACGCCGTGTTCATCACTGGCATGGAAGAGGGTTTGTTTCCCCACGAAAACTCGCTGAGCGATGCCGATGGCCTGGAGGAAGAGCGCCGTTTGATGTACGTGGCCATCACACGCGCCCGCAAGCGCTTGTACCTGAGCTTTTCGCAAACCCGCATGCTGCATGGGCAGACCCGCTACAACTTGCGCAGCCGCTTTTTTGATGAACTGCCTGAAGCCGCCTTGAAATGGATCACCCCCAAACGCCAAGGCTTCGGCTCGGGCTTCAATGCAGGGTCAGGATCGGGCTCGAACTTTGCCAGCCATTCGGGCGCAAGGTTTGGTGCCAGCGGTGGCAGTTACGGCGGTGGCAATTACAGTGGTGGCAATAGGGGTTTTGCAAGAGACTTCACGCCATCCCTGGGCACCAGCGCTTCACCTGAATCCTTGCCTGTGCCACCCCAACGCAATGCGGGTGCCAGTGGACCCAATGCGTGGGTCAAAGCGGGTTCCAAGGTGTTTCACAACAAGTTCGGTGAGGGCGCTGTCGTGTCACTTGAAGGCACTGGCGACGACGCTCGCGCCCAGGTCAAATTTGGCCGCCACGGGGTGAAGTGGCTGGCGCTCAGCGTCGCCAAACTGACGCCGATTTAACAGGCCTTGGCAAGGCTCAGGATGCGTGCATCCAGGCTGCGTGCTTGGGCGCACGCCTGGTCTGGCTCCACTCGTTGAGCATGTCCCATTTCACGGCAGCGGCGCGCGCCGTCAGCTCGGGCGTGCTGGTGTCGACGGCCAACTCCAGGCGGTGACCGTTGGGGTCAAAGAAGTAAATCGATTTGAACAAAGTGTGGTCCGTGATGCCCACCACTTCAATGCCATCGGCTTCCAGTCGGGCTTTGGCGTCTTCCAGCTCCTGCAATGACGCGACTTCAAACGCAATGTGCTGCACCCAATCTGGCGTGTTGGCGTCGCGCCCCATCTCGGGTTGCAGTGGCAACTCGAAAAAGGCCAGCACATTGCCAGCACCTGCATCCAAAAAGATGTGCATGTAAGGGTCATGCGCTTTGGTGGATGGCACCAGGTCTTCAGCGAAGGCCAATTGAAAATCCATCTGAAGGTACTTGGCGTACCACTCGACGGTTTGCTTGGCGTCTTTGCATCGGTACGCCACGTGGTGGATTTTGCTGATTTTCATGGTTTGCCTTTCCAGCGGCTCGGCTTATTTGCTGCCGTAGCCGTAATCACTTTCGCCGTCAATGGCACCTTTGCCGTCCATGGTGCCACGCTTGCCCATGATTTGCCAGGCTGTGCGCTGGTTGACCAGCTTGGCCAGGTATTCCAATTCTTCGTCGGTGTGGTTGATCGCCCGCGACGGTTGCAGGTAGCTGCCGTTGCGTTCATCGTTTTCAGCCCAGAAAGAC
>CAZHDP010000184.1:0-6621 GCA_964531605.1 uncultured Burkholderiaceae bacterium
CGTTGTTGAACAACACGTCGACCCGGCCAAACTGCTTCACGGCCGCATCAAACAACGCCTCGACCGACGCCACGTCAGACACATCGGTGGAAACCACCAAGCCATGGGACGGGTTGCTGGACTCGGCAAGAACCTCTTTCAGCGGCTCCAACCGACGCCCTGCCAACACCACCTTGTACCCTTCCTTCAACAAGGCCAGGGCAGCGGCTTTGCCAACGCCGGTACCGGCACCGGTGACGATGGCGACTTTGGGAGATGCGGACATGGGATCGTTTCCTTCAAAAACGGGGTTGAATGACTGATGTTGAATGAATCAACTTGGATGTTAACGGCGCGATTTGCGTTTTTTACCCACGGCCTTCTTGACACTGTCGCGCAGGTTCTGGAGGGGCGATGAGCGGTTGGGACTGTCGGCCTCGCGGCGCGGGCTGTCAGCCACGGTGTCGCGGCCACGGCGGCGGTCTTTGGAGGCACCGGCAACACCTTTGTCTTTGAGCGCGCGGTTGGTCAGCTCATCGCCTTCGCGCACCAGGCGGAAGTCGATCTTGCGACCATCGAGGTCCACGCGACTGACCTGCACCCGGACACGGTCACCGATGTGGTAGCGAATACCGGTGCGCTCGCCTCTCAGCTCTTGTCGGGTTTCATCAAACCGGAAGTACTCGCCACCCAACTCGGTGATGTGCACCAGGCCTTCGACGTACAAAGCATCCAACGTCACAAAGATGCCAAAACTGGTGGCAGACGTGACCACGCCCCCGTATTCTTCGCCCAAGTGTTCGCGCATGTACTTGCACTTGAGCCAGGCTTCGACGTCGCGGCTGGCCTCGTCGGCACGGCGCTCATTGGCACTGCAATGCAGTCCGGCAGCCATCCAGGCCTGCGTTTCCGCATTCATCTTTTTGGGTGGCTGGGCAGGCGCTTTGACGCGCCCGGACAAACGCTGCCCCTTCTCCAGCCGCTGCTTGAGCTTGGCATGGGCTTCACCAGGTGTTGGCAACGCGGGCAACTCGTATTTGCGCTCGGCCAAGATGGCTTTGATGACCCGGTGCACCAGCAAATCAGGGTAGCGGCGAATCGGGCTGGTGAAGTGGGTGTAGGCCTCGTAAGCCAAACCAAAATGCCCGCCGTTCACCGGGGAGTAAATGGCCTGCTGCATCGAGCGCAACAGCATGGCGTGAATTTGCTGCGCGTCAGGGCGGTCTTTGGTCGCCTCGGCAATGGCGGCAAACTCCGCAGTGCTGGGATCGTCGCTGATGGTTTGGTTGACCCCCATCGACTTGAGGTAGGCCCGCAGAATCTCTTTTTTCTCTGGCGTCGGACCCTCGTGCACGCGGTACAGACCAGGGTGTTTGCCTTGGGCAATGAAGTCAGCACTGCAGACGTTGGCCGCCAACATGGCCTCTTCGATCAGCCGGTGTGCGTCGTTGCGGGTGCGCGGCACGATTTTTTCAATGCGCCCGTTGTCGTCACAAACGATCTGGGTTTCGGTCGTCTCAAAATCAACGGCACCACGCACGTGTCGGGCTTTCAGCAAGGCCCGGTAAACGTCATGCAAGTTCAGCAGGTTGTCGACACGAGCTTTGCGCTTGGCCGCCTCTGGCCCTCGGGTGTTGGCCAGGATGGCCGCGACTTCGGTATAGGTGAAACGGGCATGGCTGAACATCACAGCCGGATAAAACTGGTACGCATGCACGTCGCCAGCTTCGGTGACCAACATGTCGCAAACCATACAGAGGCGTTCGACATCGGGGTTCAGTGAGCACAAACCGTTGGACAGCTTCTCAGGCAGCATCGGGATCACGCGGCGCGGAAAGTACACACTGGTGGCACGGTCGTAGGCATCAATGTCGATGGCAGACCCTGTTTCCACATAGGCACTGACATCGGCAATCGCGACGAGCAAGCGCCAACCTGTCATCGCGTTCTTGCCGCGCCCGATCTTGGTGGGTTCGCAATAAACGGCATCGTCAAAATCGCGGGCATCTTCCCCGTCAATGGTGACCAAAGGCACATCTGTCAGGTCCACACGGTGTTTTTTATCCGATGGGCGCACCTTGTCAGGCAAGGCACGTGCCTGGGCCAAGCAGGCCTCAGAAAACTCGTGCGGCACGCTGTATTTGCGAACTGCAATTTCAATCTCCATCCCGGGGTCATCCATCTCCCCCAAGACTTCTTTCACGCGGCCCACCGGCTGGCCATAAAGGGCAGGAGGCTCTGTCAATTCGACCACCACCACTTGACCCGTTTTGGCAGTCCCCGTGGCACCTTTAGGGATCAGGATGTCTTGACCATAGCGCTTGTCTTCTGGGGCCAGCAGCCACACCCCACTCTCTTGGAGCAACCGTCCAATGATGGGATGTATGGGGCGGTCAATGATCTCCGTCACCCGGCCTTCAGGACGACCTTTGCGGTCAGAACGCACGATGCGGACTTTGACCCGGTCCTTGTGCATGGCTGCACGCATTTCATTGGGGGGCAAGTAGATGTCCGCCTCGCCATCGTCTCGGGCCACGAAGCCGTGACCATCGCGGTGACCTTGCAGGACGCCCTCTATTTCATCCAGCATGCCGCTGGGAAGGTTGATATTTTTAATACAGTTTCTCTCTTTCGTGAGATTCAAAGGTTGCGAACAACCTTCAGGACAAAACGTGACCTCGTCGTGAGGCGTTCATTTCAAAAAAAACCATCATTCATGTCCACCAGCCTAAGTATGCGCTAAAACTGTTATATAATCTTAGCTGTTGCCCGGGTGGCGAAATTGGTAGACGCACCAGCTTCAGGTGCTGGCGTTCGCAAGGACGTGGAAGTTCGAGTCTTCTCCCGGGCACCATTTATTTTGATAAGGCCTGTGATGTGAATCACAGGCCTTTTTCATTGCGGCTTCCTTGACCATGAAGCTGAGCCCAGCATGAACGCAGCGCACACGCTTGGCAAAGCACCCTCCCCCTGCCAAGCGCTGATGCCTTCAAATGGGCAAAGCCACCAAATCATGGCCCTGAGTGCCAACCACCCGTGCTTTGGTGAACTCACCAACCTTCAGCGTTTTGCTGATTTTCTCGGGTGGCAACAAGTGCACGACGCCGTCGATCTCTGGCGCGTCTGCGTAAGAACGACCAAGCCCCCCTTTGCGACCCAGTCCGGGCGCAGAATCCACCAAGACCTGCATCGTTGCCCCCACACGCCGCTGCAATTTGGCAGACGACACCGCCTCTGCCACAGCCATGAACCGAGCGCGTCGCTCTTCGCGCAATTCGACAGGCAACATGCCAGGCAGGTCATTGGCCGTCGCCCCTTCAACCGCGCTGTAGGCAAAGCAACCGGCACGGTCAATCTGTGCTTCGCGCACAAACGCCAGCAGGTCTTCAAACTCAGCTTCGGTCTCGCCAGGAAAACCAGCGATGAAGGTGCTGCGGATGACGATGTCTGGACACATCTCGCGCCAGCGTGCAATCCGCTCCAGATTTTTTTCACCACTGGCAGGACGCTTCATGCGACGCAACACGTCTGGATGGCTGTGTTGCAGTGGCACGTCCAGGTAGGGCAGCACCAAACCTGAGGCCATCAACGGGATCACATCGTCCACGCTCGGATAGGGGTACACGTAATGCAATCGCACCCAAGCACCAAAAGGTTGTGCGATTTCGCCCAGCGTCTGGACCAACTCCAGCATCCGGGTTTTGACAGGTTTGCCATCCCAAAATCCAGTGCGGTATTTGACGTCGACACCGTAGGCAGACGTGTCTTGGCTGATGACCAACAACTCCTTGACCCCGCCTTCAAACAAGGCTTTGGCCTCGCTGAGCACATCACCCACAGGGCGCGACACCAAGTCACCGCGCATGGATGGGATGATGCAAAAGGTACAGCGGTGGTTACACCCTTCACTGATTTTCAAATACGCGTAATGCCGTGGGGTCAACTTGATGCCCGCCACACCAAACGAATTCGGCACCAAATCGACAAAGGGGTCATGAGGTTTGGGCAGGTGCGCGTGCACCGCATCCATGACTTCCTGGGTGGCATGCGGCCCCGTCACGGCCAACACGCTGGGGTGCATTTGTTTGATGAGGTTGCCCTCAGGCGCATCAGCCGAAGCCGTGTCACTCTTCACGGTCTTCGCACCCAAACACCCCGTGACAATCACTTTGCCGTTTTCAGCCAAAGCCTCGCCGATGGTATCGAGACTCTCACGCACCGCATCGTCGATGAAACCGCAGGTGTTGACGATCACCAAATCGGCGCCTTCCAGCGTTTTGGAAGTCTGGTAGCCCTCGGCACTCAACTGCGTCAGAATCAACTCTGAGTCAGTCAGGGCCTTGGGGCAGCCCAAGCTGATAAAACCCACTTTGGGGGCAGCGGACACCGAGGGCGTCTGGGGTGGTGTTGCAATGTCACTCATCCCCCTATTGTCGCTGTTCCGAGCAGCGATCTCGATCAGCGCTTGGGCGTGAACGCGCCCAACACCTGCTCAGCCTGCTTCTTCATCTGCTCTTGCATCTGCAAAATCATGTTTTGCGATTGTTCAAAATAATTACCGACCATACCCTGCATGGCAGGAGGAGGCACACTCATGAATTGCGACCAGGCTTCTGGCGACAGGCCCTGCGCCTGCTCTGCGAGTTTGGATTGCACATCCATGAACGCTTGAACATTGCGCTCAAGGTGATTGCCAAAAAATCCCTGCATGGCGTTGCCATAAAAACGAATGATGTTACGCAAGGCCGACTCGGTGAACATCGGCGCACCGCCAGACTCTTCTTCCAAGATGATTTGCAACAAGATGCTGCGCGTCAGGTCTTCGTTCGTTTTGACATCGCGAACCACAAAAGGCGTGCTCGACATCACCAACTGCTTGACCTCTGCCACCGTGATGTACGTCGACGTGTCGGTGTCATAGAGGCGACGGTTGGGGTACTTTTTGATCACACGCACGGATGACTCGGCAGCACTGGCAGATTTGGTGGACACGGACAAACTCCTCGAAGGTGGACAGCACAGCAGCACGGGTCAAACAAGCACCAACGAAGTGCATCCAGTCATAGTGCAGTGCAACATATTGTAGGTTCGAGGGCGGAAAAGACCCCGGGGTTTTACCCTGAGCCCGAACACAGAAAAGCCCCGAAATTCGCGAAGAATTTCGGGGCTTTGGAATTGGTAGGCGCGATTGGACTCGAACCAACGACCCCCACCATGTCAAGGTGGTGCTCTAACCAGCTGAGCTACGCGCCTAAGTCATTGAAGCCTCAGATTATAGCATGCTTCAGAGCCATCTTGGCCGGCTTCGACAATTCATCTGAAAATTCGCGACCAACAAGGCCAACCACCTGTGCTCAACGCCTGCGCGCATTTTTCACACCGGAGACCTCACGCACCACCGCTAACACTTTGTTCAATCGCCCGGAGTCTGACACCTCTACGGTGAACGTCATCCAAGCGGTGTGTTTGATGGATTGGGTTTGCACCCCAATCACATTCATCTTCTCTTTTGCAAACACCTCTGAGATGTCACGCAACAAGCCCTGACGGTCCGAAGCCTCGATGGCGACGTCTACCGGATACACGGCAGCTGCATCACCCGCATGCGCCTTGGCCTGCCCCCATTCGACCTCGATGACCCGCTCTGCGTTCTTGGCGATCAACTCTTTTAAATTGGAGCAATCCGAACGGTGGATGCTGACCCCTTTGCCCCTGGTCACAAAACCGTGGATGCTGTCAGGGGGCGCAGGCTTGCAGCATTTCGCAAGCTGGGTCAGCAACGAATCTACCCCCACCACCAAAACGCCGCCCTTCGATTGCTTGTCGGGACTGCGTGGCTTTTTGAGCAGCAGGTAATCGTCCGGCGACAAGACGGGCTCTGGCGGGCGCAGCAGGTTTTCAATGTTGCGCAAAGAAAACTCATCCTTGCCGACCACTTCAAACAAGGCATCTGCGGATTTGAAACCGAGTTGGACCGCGAGGTCTTCCAGGCGAACGGCTGTTTTGCCCTCACGCTGCAACAGCTTTTCCACAGACTCACGCCCGCGGGCCACGGTCTCGTGGGCGACCAATGCGTTGAACCAAGCCCGCACCTTTGCTTTGGCGCGGCTGCTGGCCAAAAAGCCGAGATCGGGGTTCAACCAATCACGTGATGGACCGACGTTGGCGCCGTTGTCTTTGGCCGCCATGATCTCAATGGTTTGACCATTCTTGAGCGGCGTGTTCAAAGGCACCATCGTGCCATCAACCCTCGCCCCTCTGCAACGGTGACCCAAGTCAGTGTGCACGGTGTAGGCGAAATCAACAGCCGTGGCCCCTTGAGGCAATTCAACAATTGCAGCGTCAGGGGTCAACACATAAATACGGTCTTCAAACAAGCCCTTGGCAGGACTGGTTTCAGTGAGATCACGCTCCCAGGCCAGCAGCTGACGCAACACCGCAATCTTGGCGTCATATGCCCCTGTGGCGGACACACCAGCAAACCCTTTGACCCCCGACTCTTTGTACACCCAATGCGCAGCAACGCCATGCTCCGCGTGGTCGTGCATGGCCTGCGTTCGGATCTGAATTTCAACCGCTTCACCTTTGGGGTCACGGACGACCGTGTGCAATGACTGGTAGCCATTGGACTTAGGCCGGGCA
>CAZHDP010000185.1:0-4295 GCA_964531605.1 uncultured Burkholderiaceae bacterium
GTCATCGCGTCCTTGAACTTCAGGCGGTCCTCGGCCTTGTCGATGGCTTCGGGCGTGGCGCCGATCAGCTCCACCTTGTACTTGTCGAGCACGCCGTGGTGCCACAAGTCCAACGCGCAGTTGAGCGCGGTCTGGCCACCCATGGTGGGCAGGATCGCATCGGGGCGCTCTTTTGCGATGATCTTCTCAACCGTCTGCCAGGTGATGGGCTCAATGTAAGTCACGTCGGCCGTGGCCGGGTCGGTCATGATCGTGGCAGGGTTGCTGTTGATCAGGATGACTTTGTAGCCCTCTTCGCGCAAGGCCTTGCAGGCTTGCACGCCAGAGTAGTCGAATTCGCAAGCCTGACCAATGATGATCGGGCCCGCGCCGATGATGAGAACGCTTTTGAGGTCGGTACGTTTTGGCATTATTTTTTGCCTCCTGCGACGTCCATCAAGCCGATGAAACGGTCAAAGAGGTAACTGATGTCGTGCGGGCCAGGGGATGCTTCAGGGTGACCTTGGAAGCAGAATGCAGGCTTGTCGGTACGGGCCAAGCCTTGCAGTGTGCCGTCAAACAAGCTCACGTGTGTGGCACGTAAATTGGCAGGCAGGGTTTTTTCATCGACCGCGAAACCGTGGTTTTGGCTGGTGATGCTGACGCGGTTGTTGTCGAGGTCTTTGACTGGGTGGTTTGCCCCGTGGTGGCCAAACTTCATCTTGAAGGTCTTCGCACCGCTGGCCAACGCCATGATCTGGTGGCCCAGGCAAATGCCAAACGTGGGAATGCCGGTTTCGATCAACTCGCGCGCGGCGGCAATGGCGTAGTCACAAGGTTCTGGGTCCCCAGGGCCGTTGGACAGGAAAATGCCATCAGGCTGGTGCTTCAGCACCTCAGTTGCTGGTGTTTGGGCGGGAACCACCGTGACCTTGCAACCGCGCTCGGCCAACATGCGCAAGATGTTCTTTTTGACACCAAAGTCATAGGCCACCACGTGGAAGCGGGGCGACGTCTGCTGGCCATAACCAGGTTTGCCATCGGCGTTGGACAGCTTCCACTCGGACTCTGTCCAGGCATAACTCGTGCTGGAGGACACCACTTTGGCCAAGTCCAAACCGGCCATGCTGGGCGCACCTTTGGCCGCGGCAACGGCCTGGGCAATCGCCTCTGGCGTGACTTCAGCGCCTGCAGCCAAGCCCACGATGCAACCATTTTGAGCACCTTTGGTGCGCAAAATACGGGTCAATTGCCGTGTGTCGATGTCCGAGATGGCAACCGTTTTTTCACGCACCAAGTAGTCGGTGAGCGTCATCGAAAGTCTGAAATTCGATGCCAACAACGGCAGGTCTTTGATGATGAGGCCTGCAGCGTGCACCTTGTCTGCCTCGACGTCTTCGGCATTGACGCCGTAGTTGCCGATGTGCGGATAGGTGAGTGTGACGATCTGTTGGCAGTAGCTGGGATCGGTCAGGATTTCCTGATACCCGGTCATGGCGGTATTGAACACCACCTCGCCGACTGTGGCACCGGTGGCGCCAATGGATTTACCAACAAAGACCGTGCCGTCTGCGAGCGCCAAGATGGCGGGCGGGAAGTTTCCCTGTAAAGACAAAAGCACTGGGTTCTCCGGATGAGTTGCGGGTACGCCCAAGCGTGCTCAAGAATATCCTCTTGGCTGCTGCTTCTGGAAGGGAGACGGCTTGAAATGCGCTAGGGTCGTACGCTTAAATTGAAAGCCTCTCATTATAGCGGAAACCCTAGGTGTTTCAGTCGCCCTCAGGGGTGAAACCTGACTGAAATCTTTCAACTGACCGCGCTGGCATGCAAACAGATGGCGGCGGCGGCGGCCACGTTCAACGACTCCTCCCCGCCAGGCTGGGCGATGCGGATGTGAAAGGCTGCGCGCTGCTCCAGTTCAGCACAAACCCCCTGCCCTTCATGGCCCATGGCCCACGCGCAGGGCTGAGGCAATCGGGTCTGGTGCAAATGATCACCACGGTGTGAACTGGTGACGACCAAAGGCACGGTCAAGTCATCCAAGTCGAACAAGGTGGCAGACTCCAACAACGTCAAGCCGAAGTGCGCCCCCATGCCTGCGCGCAGGACTTTTGAGCCCCACAAAGCCGCAGTGCCCTTGAGCGCGACGACCTGGGTGAAACCAAATGCTGCCGCACTGCGCAAGATAGAACCCACATTGCCCGCATCTTGCACCCGGTCCAGGATCACTGTCGGAGCCTGCGGCTGGACAGGCTGAGGTGGGGCCAACGCCATGACAAAACCCATGGCCGCAGGAGATTCCAGCGCACTCAATTCTGGCCATAACGGGTCACTGAGCACCAACACCTTGTCCGCACGTTCCCACCAAGCCCGGGGCGCCTGAGGCCAAAACGATGCAGAAAACACAGCCACGGCAGGCGTCACGCCACGGTCCAAAGCCGCGCGGCAGAGGTGATCGCCCTCAAGCCACACACGCTGCTCTTTGCGGTAGGCGGTATTGTCTTGGGCCAGTTTGCGCAGCAGTTTGAATTGCGGGTTGTCTTTGGATTGGATGAGCAACGGCTCGGCATGGCTCCTGTCGCTCATGGTGATCCTCCTGGGATGCTGGCCCGCACCGGGGCAAACGAACGGCGATGTGCCTCACAAGGCCCATGCGCCTTCAGCGCGGCCATGTGCACTGCCGTGCCATAGCCCTTGTGCTTGGCAAAACCATATTGCGGATGCTGAAGATCGACAGCTTCACACCACCGGTCACGGTGCACCTTGGCCAAAATAGACGCCGCAGAAATGGCCTCCACTGTGGCGTCTCCTTGCACGATGGCCTCAGCCCGCACGTTGAGGATGGGCAATCGATTGCCATCCACCAGCACCAAATGAGGTTTGAGCCGCAGCCCCTCTACCGCACGCCGCATGGCCAGCAACGTGGCTTGCAAGATGTTCAAGGTATCGATCTCTTCCACACTGGCTTGCGCAATCGCACAGCACACGGCCTTGGCACGGATCTCGTCATACAGTTGATCGCGGCGTTTGGCGGTCAGTTTTTTGGAGTCGTTCAGCCCTTTGATGGGGTTGAACTCATCCAGGATCACCGCTGCAGCCACCACAGGGCCTGCCAACGGACCGCGGCCAGCCTCATCCACGCCAGCAATCAATCCGCCAGGCGTGTCCCATTGCAGGGCAGTCTGTACAGCGGTCAGTGGACGTTTTTCAGATCGCATAGCGTTTCAAGGACATCGCAGGCCAATCTGGTGGTGTCACGTGTCAACTCGTGGTGCAACGTGGTGAAGCGATGCTCAATCGCCCTGATTTTCTCAGGCGCGTTCAACCAGGCCATGACGCTGGTGGCCAATGCATCGGGTGTCGCGGCCTCCTGGATCAACTCAGGCACCACAAAATCACCACACAAGATGTTGGGCAAACCCACCCAGGGCTGGAGCTGTTTGCGCTTCATGATTTGCCAGGACAACCAAGGCATGTTGTAAGCAATCACCATGGGTCGCTTGAACAAGGCGGCCTCCAAGGTCGCGGTACCGCTGGCCATGAGCGACACATCGCAAGCCGCAAGCACCGTGTGCGATTGACCGTCCACCAAGGTCACGGCCTCGGCCACGCCTGCGCGGACGGCCGCCGACTGGATGGCGTCTTTCAGCGCGGGCATGGCAGGCACTACCAATTTGATAGCACGAAACTGTTGCTGGATAAGCCGAGAAGCATCAAAAAACCGATCAGCCAGGTACTTGACCTCTGACTGTCGACTGCCTGGCAAGATCGCCAATACCAGGTCGTCAGCCTTCAAGCCCAACTTTGCCCGAGCCGCCATGCGATCCGGCACCAGCGGAATGACGTTGGCCAAAGGGTGGCCGACGTAAGTGGCAGCGATACCGTGCTGCGCCAACAAATCGGGCTCAAACGGAAAGATGCACAGCACATGGTCTGCACTGCGCTTGAGTTTTTCCAATTTTTTCGCGCGCCAAGCCCAGAATGAAGGGCTGATGAAATGGACCGTGGGGACACCAGCTTGTTTCAACCGGGACTCCAGGTCAAAGTTGAAGTCAGGCGCGTCAATGCCAATGAAACAATCTGGCGGCTGGGCCAGCAGCCTATCCCCCAGGGAGCGTCGAACCGCCAGCAACTTGCGCAAATGCGGCAACACTTCGACGTAACCCCGAACCGCCAACCAGGACTGCGGCCACCAGGCGTCAAAGCCACGCGCCTGCATCTGAGGCCCCCCAATGCCAACAGCCTTAAGGTCAGGCCAACGGGCTTTCATGCCGTCCAGCAACACACCGGCCAACAGGTCACCAGAGGCTTCGCCT
>CAZHDP010000185.1:4305-6608 GCA_964531605.1 uncultured Burkholderiaceae bacterium
TGCCACCATGCCAAAACGAAGAGACATTGCAGAGGTGTCTGTCACCGGGCAATGCCACGGTCGGCGCTGGCCAAAAAGGCATTCATGAGTGCGACATCTGCTGCCGCTTCAGGCCACTCTGTCACCAAAGATGCAATGGCAACGCGGGCGTCTGCCAGGGTTTTGCCTTCGCGGTACAGGAGCTTGTGCATGCGCTTGACGGCGGACAAACGGTCAGCAGAAAACCCACGGCGCTTCAAGCCCACACTGTTGAGGCCCCGCACTGACAGCGGATTGCCATCGACCATCATGAACGGTGGCACGTCTTGAGACACCGCACTGGCGAAACCCACCATGGCGTGCGCCCCCACCTTCACAAACTGGTGGATGCCCGTCAAACCGCCGACAGTGACCCAATCGGCCAAATGGACATGCCCACCCAAAGTGGTGTTGTTGGCCAAGGTCGTGTGGTCGTCGATCCGGCAATCGTGCGCCACGTGGGTGTAGGCCATGATCCAGTTGTGACTGCCCACACGGGTGATACCGCCTGCAGCGGGCACACCCAGGTTGAACGTGCAAAACTCGCGGATGGTGTTGCTGTCACCGATCACCAACTCGGTGGGCTCACCCGCGTATTTTTTATCTTGCGGAATGGCGCCTATCGAGTTGAATTGAAAGATGTGGTTGTCACGGCCAATGGTGGTGTGGCCTTCGATCACACAATGAGGACCGATGCGTGTGCCCTGCCCAATGCGGGCATGAGGCCCCACGACCGTGTACGGTCCGATGGTGACGGTACTGTCGATCTCAGCACCGGCGTCCACCACCGCAGTAGGATGGATGTTGGCCATGCAAGCAGCCCTTCAGTCGATGCGGCGCATGGTGCACATGAGTTCCGCCTCGGCAGCAACCTCAGCGCCCACAAAGGCTTTGGCGCGGAACTTGAAAATACCAGCCTTTTGACGGTCAAGTTCCACTTCCAAAATCAATTGATCGCCTGGCTCAACGGGGCGTTTGAAACGCGCGCCATCAATGCCTGCGAAGTAGTACACGGTCTTGTCGTCCAACGTGATACCCAGCGTTTCAAAGGACAACAGCGCTGCTGCTTGTGCCAAGGCTTCGAGCATCAGCACACCAGGCATCACGGGACGGTGGGGAAAGTGGCCCTCGAAAAACGGTTCATTGATGGTGACGTTTTTAATCGCACGGATGCGCTTGCCCTTTTCGACCTCCAACACACGGTCTACCAGCAAAAAGGGGTAGCGGTGAGGCAGGGATTTCAGGATCTTGTGGATGTCCATCATGGTGTGGCGTTCTTTTCGTTGGCAAGGGGTGCGCTGACGGCTTGGGCCGAAAGCTGTTTTTCAAGTGTTTTGATGCGGTCGCGCAGGCCATGCAATTGGCGCAAGGTGACTGCATTTTTTTCCCAGGCGGCATTGTCGTCGATGGGAAACATGCCCGTGTACAAACCAGGTTTGTGGATCGAACGGGTGGCGACAGAGGCCGCAGAAATGTGCACGTTGTCTGCCAAGGCGAGGTGCCCGAGGACGATCGCACCCCCTCCGATTTGACAATGGGCACCGATGCGAGCACTGCCTGCAACCCCTACGCAACCGGCCAATGCGCTGTGCTTGCCGATGTGAACGTTGTGGCCAATTTGCACCAGGTTGTCGAGTTTGACACCATCTTCGATCACGGTATTGCCCAGTGCACCACGGTCAATGCAGGTGTTGGCACCAATTTCAACGTCGTTGCCGATCACGACTGCGCCCAGTTGTTCGATTTTTTCCCAGGCACCCGCCGATGGGGCAAAACCGAAACCATCGGCTCCGATGACCACGCCTGCGTGGACCAAGCACCGATCCCCCACAACACAATCTTCACCCACATAAACATTGGCTTTGAGCACTGTGCCAGCGCCAACCCGAGCCCCACGCTCGATCACGCACAACGGGCCAATCTGGGCCTGAGGATCAATGTGTGTACCTTCGTCGATGACTGCGCTGGGGTGGATGCGGTGCCGAACCGGCCGCGCATGCTGCTGACGCCACCACTGGGTCAACTTGGCAAAATAGAGGTAAGGCTGGTCGGTGACGATGCAGGCCCCACGTTCACGGGCCACGGCTTCAAACGCAGGGGAAACGATCACGCAAGCAGCCTGCGATGTGCTCAGCTGCGGCTGGTATTTGGGATGACTGAGAAAACTGATGTGCCCCCGACCGGCGGCCTCCAGCGAGGCCAAACCGTCCACCTGCAAGGAGGCGTCCCCGTGAAGCTGACCGCCTAATGCAGCAACAATGTGTTCAAGACGGAAAGCCACACCC
>CAZHDP010000186.1:0-6603 GCA_964531605.1 uncultured Burkholderiaceae bacterium
GGGCGGGCACCAGCCCGCACCCATGGTGGGCACTGTTTTCAAGACCCAATCGACCACGTTGTCACTGGGGTTGAGCATGTACATCTTGCTCTTGTTTTCGCTGCCTCCGCCTTTGGCAGCCACGGTCACGTCCACCTTGTTGCCAGGCACGATCTCGGTAAAGATCACCGCAGGGGTGTTGTCTTTGGTGTTTTTTCGGGCGAATTGGGGATCGTCAACCACACTCGCACGCAGCATGTTGTCAGGGTGGTTGTAGCCTTGGCGCACGCCCTCGTTGATGGCGTCGTCCAAGCTGCCGGTGAAGCCTTCCCAGCGCACGTCCATGCCCACTTTCAAGAACACATTGACGATGCCGGTGTCTTGGCAAATCGGGCGATGGCCTGTGGCGCTCATTTTGCTGTTGGTCAAAATCTGCGCAATGGCGTCTTTGGCTGCAGGGCTTTGCTCGCGCTCATATGCCCGCGCCAAATGGGCAATGTAGTCAGTTGGGTGGTAATAACTGATGTATTGCAGAGCGGCAGAGATGGATTCGATCAGGTCGGCTTGGCGGATGGTGGTCATGGTAGGTGTGTCAGGTTGTCTGGTTGCAAAGGCCCAGGTCAAAACGCAACCTCAAGTGTAATCAACCTGCTTTCCATGAGGCTGACGGCCAGGGCGCGCGTGGGCCGCGTCAAGGTGACAATAGCGGCACCCCAACGGTACCCCAGACCATGCGACGCTTTACCTCCCACATCCAAGAATTCATGGCCTCCTCGTCTGCGGGGGGCGCGGTGTTGGCCGTGGCTGCCCTGGCGGCGCTGCTGATCAGCAATTCACCCTGGCAGGCCGCTTACGAGGCGTTCACCCAAGTCCGTGGAGAAGTCCGCATCGGTGCTTGGTTGACCTTGTCCAAGCCTTTGCTGGTTTGGGTCAATGACCTGTGGATGGCGGTGTTCTTTTTCCTGGTCGGTCTGGAAATCAAACGCGAGTTGGTCGAGGGCGAGTTGTCCTCTCCATCGCAGTTCATGTTGCCCGCCACAGCGGCTTTGGGCGGGATGGCCGTGCCTGCTTTGATCTATGCAGCCTTCAATTGGCATGATGGTATCGCCTTGAAGGGCTGGGCCATCCCGGCTGCCACCGACATCGCTTTTGCCTTGGCGGTGTTGGCGCTGCTGGGCGCTCGGGTGCCGGCCTCGCTCAAGGTCTTTCTGACCGCGGTGGCCATCATTGACGACCTGGGGGCCATTGTCGTGATCGCCTTGTTTTACACCGCAGACCTGCACCCTCAGATGCTGCTGGCTGCCGCTTTGTGTGGGGTGGTGTTGATGGCATTGAACCGGTGTCGGGTGACCGCGTTGTTGCCCTACCTGTTGGTGGGGGCGGTGATGTGGCTGTTTGTCCTGAAATCTGGCGTGCACGCCACGGTGGCGGGGGTGTGCACGGCGCTGGCTGTCCCCCTGAAAGACAACGAGGGCGGGTCGCCGTTGCGGTCTGCGGAACACGCACTGCACCCTTGGATCGCCTTTGTGGTGCTGCCTGTGTTTGCTTTCGTCAACGCCGGGGTTTCATTGGACGGCGTGGGATGGCGTTCGCTCACCGAAACCGTCCCCCTGGGCATCGTGTGTGGCCTGTTGTTTGGCAAGGCCGCCGGGGTGTTTGGCGCATCGTGGTTGATGGTGCGGCTGGCAGGTGCTCAATTGCCCAGTGGGGCTGGCTGGGGGCAGTTTTTTGGTGTGTGCGTGCTCTGTGGCATTGGCTTCACGATGAGCCTGTTCATCGGTGGGCTCGCGTTCACCGGTCAATCGCCGGCATTGGAGACCCAGTTGAAACTGGGTGTGTTGCTAGGGTCTTTGCTCTCCGGGGTGGCTGGCACCCTGGTGTTGCTCAGTGCTCGCCCGACGGCGGCGCGCTGTGGCTCATGAGGCGGTCGGTCAGCGCAATCGCCAAGGCACTCATCAAAAAGACGATGTGGATGATGGTTTGCCACATCAACACCTTTTCTTCGTAGTTGGCCGCGTTGATGAAGGTCTTGAGCAGGTGGATGGACGAGATGCCGATGATGGCCGTGCTGAGTTTCACCTTCAGGACCGAGGCGTTCACGTGAGACAACCACTCCGGTTGGTCAGGATGCCCGTCCAGGTTCATCCGGCTGACAAAGGTTTCGTACCCCCCGACGATCACCATGATCAGCAGGTTTGAAATCATCACCACGTCAATCAACGCCAGCACCACCAGCATGATGACGGTTTCGTTCAGCGCCGTGATGTCGTAATCGGCTTTGTAGCCGATGCCCGCGACCAAGGCCTGCAGCGCAGCTTTGTTGCCGAAGGCGGCTTCCAGCAGGTGCACCAATTCCACCCAAAAATGGAACACGTACACGCCCTGGGCCGCGATCAAGCCCAGGTAAAGCGGCAATTGCAGCCAACGGCTGGCAAAAATCAGGTTGGGCAACGGGCGCAAGGGCGCTCGGCCTGCTGCAGATGAGGGGGTGTGGGTGGGTTTCGACATGGGCGGCATTGTAGGCATGAGCCAGTCTGGTCTTGCAAGTTTGCTGTCAGTCAGTGGCGTGTAAGAGCCAGAACCGACATTACAGGCCGAACTGGAATCAACCATTCGCTTTTCTGGAGACAACGCATGAGCACATCCGCCATTCAATCCACCCTGGTCGAAAACCGCGTCTTCCCACCCTCTGACGCCATGGTCAAAGCGGCCCGCATCTCTGGGATGGACGCCTACAACGCGATGTGCAAAGAAGCGGAAACCGACTTTGAGGGCTTTTGGTCCCGTTTGGCCCGTGAAAATGTGCAGTGGACCAAGCCGTTTACCCGCACCCTGGACGAGTCCAACGCACCGTTTTACAAGTGGTTTGACGATGGCGAGTTGAACGCCAGTGCCAACTGCCTGGACAAGCACATTGGCACCCCCAACGAAAACAAGACGGCGATCATTTTCGAGGCCGATGGCGGTGAAGTCACCAAGGTCACTTACAAAGAATTGCTGGCGCGAGTGAGCCAGTTTGCCAATGCACTGAAAGCGCACGGCGTCAAAAAGGGCGACCGCGTGTTGGTTTACATGCCCATGACGACCGAAGGCGTGATCGCCATGCAAGCCTGTGCGCGCATCGGTGCAACGCACAGCGTCGTGTTCGGTGGTTTTTCAGCCAAAGCGCTGAACGAGCGCATCATCGACGCGGGTGCTGTCGCTGTGATCACGGCAAACTACCAAATGCGCGGCGGCAAAGAGTTGCCGTTGAAGGCGATCGTGGACGAAGGCATCGCCATGGGCGGTTGCGAATCCATTGAGAACATTTTCGTGTTCCAACGCACGCCCACCGCATGCAACATGGTGGCCGGGCGAGACAAAACGTTTGACGAAGCTTTGGCCGGTCAGAGCACCGTGTGTGCACCAGAGGCTGTGGGCGCTGAGCACCCCCTGTTCATCCTTTACACGTCCGGTTCGACGGGCAAACCTAAGGGCGTGCAGCATTCCACCGGCGGCTACCTGTTGTGGGCCAAGCTCACGATGGATTGGACGTTTGACTTGAAAGCCAACGATGTGTTTTGGTGCACGGCCGACATTGGCTGGATCACAGGGCACACGTATGTGGCTTATGGCCCCTTGGCAGCGGGTGCCACGCAGATCATTTTTGAAGGCGTGCCCACGTTCCCGAATGCGGGCCGCTTCTGGCAAATGATCGAGCGCCACAAGTGCACGGTATTTTACACGGCACCCACGGCCATCCGTTCCCTGATCAAAGCGGCAGAGGCTGACGAGAAAGTCCACCCTGACCGTTCTGACCTGAGCAGCCTGCGCATTCTGGGTTCTGTTGGTGAGCCCATCAACCCCGAAGCCTGGATGTGGTACTACAAAAACATCGGTCATGAAAAGTGCCCGATCGTGGACACCTTCTGGCAAACCGAAACCGGTGGCCACATGATGACCCCACTGCCTGGCGCCACACCCTTGGTGCCCGGTTCGTGCACCTTGCCGCTGCCAGGCATCATGGCTGCCATCGTGGACGAGGTCGGCAACGACATCCCCAACGGCACCGGCGGCATCTTGGTGGTGAAGCGCCCTTGGCCTTCGATGATCCGCACGATTTGGAACGACCCTGAGCGTTTCAAAAAGAGCTACTTCCCAGAAGAAATGGGCGGCAAACTGTACCTCGCCGGTGACGGTGCGGTGCGCAGTGCTGACCGGGGCTACTTCCGCATCACGGGCCGCATTGACGATGTGCTGAACGTGTCGGGCCACCGCATGGGCACGATGGAAATTGAATCCGCGTTGGTCGGCAAGAGCGACCTGGTGGCAGAAGCCGCTGTGGTGGGCCGCCCTGATGACCTGACGGGTGAAGCGATTTGTGCCTTTGTGGTGCTCAAGCGTCCGCTGCCATCTGGCGACGAAGGCAAGGCGATTGCCAAAGAGCTGCGTGACTGGGTGGCCAAAGAGATTGGCCCCATCGCCAAGCCCAAGGACATCCGCTTTGGCGAAAACCTGCCGAAGACCCGTTCCGGCAAGATCATGCGCCGTTTGCTGCGCTCCATCGCCAAGGGCGAGACCATCACCCAAGACACCAGCACGCTGGAAAACCCAGCGATCTTGGACCAGTTGGGCCAAGCCTACTGAGGCTGATGGCCGCTGGTTGGTCAGCGGCCTTTGAAGCGCGCTTGGCGTTTTTCCTTCCACGCCAAGCCGCCTTCCACGATGTCTTCTGAGGCCACCGTGCGTTGCACGGCGGCCTCAATGCTTTGGGCGTCAGCGCGGCCCCGTGCAATCTGGTTGATGTGCTTTTTCATGCCCAACAAGGCCAGTGGAGCCATGCCCGTGAGGGCTGCCGTCAGTTGACCAACAGCCACGTCCAGGGCCGCTGCGTCTTCGGTCAACGTGGTCAGGAAGCCGCAGTCCAACATGGCTTGCGCGTTGAGTTTGTCAGCGGTCAGAAACAGCCGTTTGGCGGTGTCTACCCCCAGGCGTGTCACGAAACGCTCCAGGCCCGACTGGTAAAAGTGCAGTCCCAAACGGGCTGCGGGCATGAACATCTCGGCCGCTCTCGCCCCCAACCTGAAGTCACACGCCAAGACCATGTCGGTCGCCCCGCCGTACACCCCTCCGTGAACCGCGGCCACGGTCACTGCCTTGCAGTGTTCCAAGGCATCTACCATTTCACCAAAGCTGCGGCCTTTGGTTTGGCTGCTGGCCACGATTTCAGCGATGTCGTAGCCACTGCAAAAGTGCTTGCCGCGCCCTTTGAGCACCACCACCAAGATACGGTCCGTTTGGTTGATGGTCTCGATGTGCTGCACCAGCTGCCGCAAGTCGCCCGGTGTCAGTTTGTTGGCCAGGGCAGGTCTGTCCAGCGTGATGGTGGCCACGGCACCTTCGATGTGCAAGTGAGGTGGCAGGCCCTGGGGTGAACTCGTGTGTGGCATGACGGTGGTATCGCGTTGGTTGCAGTGGACGACAGGTGCGTAAAAAAGCCCGCTCAAAGGCGGGCTGGTTCAGACGTCCGGGGTCACGCCCCGGCGGCCTGTCACTTGATGCTCAGCACCCAAGCTGCCAGCTTTTTGGCTTCAGCGTCGTTGACTTGGGCATTGGCTGGCATGGGCACTGCACCCCAAACACCTGCGCCACCCTTGATGATTTTGGCCGCGAGTTTGTCAACCGCAGCTTTGTCACCCTTGTACTTTTCGGCCACTTCTTTATAGGCGGGGCCCACCAGCTTTTTGTCGGTGGCATGGCAAGCCATGCAGTTCTTGGCGGTCGCCAAGGCTTGGTCAGCAAACGCTGGCGCGGTAACGGCAACCGATGCGATCAGGGCAAATAAGACACGCTTCATAAAGTCCTCATTAAGGTTGGGGTACAGTGACTGAACGTGATTGTAGTGGCGCTGGTTGACGGTGCGCTGACCGTTCGTCAGCCATGCGCCCGTTGTGCATCAACCATGGGCTTTGAGAGAGGACGCTGTCGTGTATTTGCTGTTGTTGGGCATTGTGATGCTCTTGTTGAAGTTCATGGAGATGGGACCGGTCGCCAAGCTGGATTGGTGGCAGGTGCTCATCCCCTTTGGTCTGGCCGCGGCCTGGTGGTCTTGGGCCGACTGGTCTGGCTACACCAAGCGCAAAGCGATGGAGCAAATGGAAAACAAAAAAAAGGAACGCCTCGCCAAACAGCGCGAGGCCCTCAAGGGGCCCCGCAAGCGCTGAACACGACGCCAAACGGCCAGGCCAAGAGCCAAACCGTTTGCCTTTTCAGCTTCAGTAGTTGTCGAGCACGGCACCTTTGCTGGCGCTTGATGCATTGAAGGCAAACTTGGCCTGCACGCCGCGGGTATAGCGCGGTGCAGGTGCCGTCCAGCCCTCGCGGCGCTTGGCAATCTCGGCTTCCGGCACGTTCAATTCCAGAATCAACTGGTGCGCATCAATGGTGATGCTGTCGCCTTCCTGGATGAACGCAATCGTGCCGCCCACAGCCGCTTCTGGCGCCACGTGGCCGACCACCATGCCCCAGGTGCCGCCAGAGAACCGACCGTCGGTGATCAAGCCCACGCTCTCGCCCAAACCCGCACCAATCAGCGCGCCGGTCGGGGCCAGCATTTCAGGCATGCCAGGGCCGCCTTTGGGGCCC
>CAZHDP010000187.1:0-2670 GCA_964531605.1 uncultured Burkholderiaceae bacterium
CCTCGTCGATCATGGGCTCGATCAACATCATCGTGACCATCCTGAACATGCGCGCACCCGGCATGACGCTGATGAAGATGCCCATGTTCTGCTGGACTTGGCTGATCACCGCTTACCTGTTGATCGCCGTGATGCCTGTGCTGGCCGGTGCCATCACCATGACGCTGACTGACCGTCATTTCGGCACGACCTTCTTCAACCCCGCCGGTGGTGGTGATCCTGTCATGTACCAGCACATCTTCTGGTTCTTCGGTCACCCAGAGGTGTACATCATGATCTTGCCGGCATTCGGCATCATCAGCCAAGTGGTGCCTGCATTTGCCCGTAAGAAGCTGTTTGGTTACGCCTCCATGGTGTACGCCACGTCTTCCATTGCGATCTTGTCGTTCATCGTGTGGGCTCACCACATGTTCACGACGGGCATGCCTGTGACAGGTCAGTTGTTCTTCATGTACGCCACGATGTTGATCGCCGTGCCGACGGCCGTGAAGATCTTCAACTGGATCGCGACCATGTGGCAAGGCTCCATGACCTTTGAAACCCCTATGATGTTTGCGGTCGGTTTCATCTTCGTGTTCACCATCGGTGGTTTCACGGGTTTGATTCCTGCGGTTGCGCCAATCGACATCCAGATTCAAGACACGTACTACATTGTTGCCCACTTCCACTATGTGTTGGTGGCAGGCTCGTTGTTTGCGATGTTCTCGGGTGCTTATTACTGGCTGCCCAAGTGGACCGGCGTGATGTACAGCGAAACCCGTGGCAAGATCCACTTCTGGTGGAGCATCATTTCCTTCAACATCACCTTTTTCCCGATGCACTTCTTGGGTCTCGCCGGCATGCCACGTCGCTATGCTGACTACCCCATGCAGTTCGCTGATTTCAACGCCGTTGCGTCGGTGGGTGGCTTTTTGTTTGGCTTCGCACAGGTCTACTTCTTCTTGGCCATTGTGTTGCCTGCGATGATGGGCAAGGGCGAAAAAGCGCCACAGCAACCTTGGGAAGGTGCTGAAGGCCTGGAATGGGAAGTGCCATCACCAGCACCTTTCCACACCTTTGAAAATCCGCCCAAGTTGAACGCTGCTGCCAACAAAATTGTTGCTTAACGGCATCTGAGCCCAGACTGCATTGACCATGAGCAATCCTGAACAAAAAAAGAACAACCTGCGCTTGGGCCTGATTTTGGCCTCAGTTGCGGTCGCCTTTTTTGTGGGTTTCATGGTCAAGATGGTGTTGCTGGGCAAGTGAGATTGTGAAGTGAGCATCCGCGCTGAAAACGTCAAAATGGTGGGCAAACTGGCCGTGGTTGCGGCTGGTATGTTCGGATTTGGCTATGCGTTGGTGCCGCTGTACAAAGCCATTTGTGAGTTCACGGGTATCAATGTGCTGGCTTTGGGTGACCGTGAAGTGCCTGGTGCGACTTCGCGTGCGCCAGCCAACACACAGGTCGATACAGCCAGAACGATCACGGTAGAGTTTGATGCCAACGCCCGAGGGCCTTGGGATTTCAAGCCTGCCCAGCGTTCTGTAGAAGTGCATCCTGGTGAGCTGACCACGGTGATGTATGAGTTTCAGAACATTCAGGATCGGCGCATGTCTGCGCAGGCCATTCCGAGTTATGCGCCTCGCAATGCCATGGCGCACTTCAACAAGGTCGAATGTTTCTGCTTCAACCAGTACACCCTGGAGCCTGGTGAGAGAAAACAGTGGCCAGTGGCCTTTGTGATTGATCCCAAGTTGCCTAAAGATGTGACGACCATCACGTTGTCATACACCTTTTTTGAAGTGGGCGGCAAAACACCGCCTGCACCAGCATCGACCGCTGGCAATGGTGCGTTGATGGGGGTTCCTGCACTCGGGGCTGACATGAAAGCACCCTCATGACGGAGCCGCGTTCACCTGAAGCAAAGACTGCTGTGAAAAAAAGTTCACTGGGTCGGAGCTTGGTTGCTGTTTTATGGGCCTTTGTGGGTTTGCGCAAAGGCAGTGAGTTTCAGGAAGACATTGCCAAAGTCACGCCTTTCCAGTTGGTTGGGGTTGGCTTGGTCATGTGCCTTCTGCTGGTGCTCAGTTTGATGTTTTTTGTGAAATGGGTGGTCGCCAACTGAGGCGACTTTTGAAGAGAAATCAGGAGCTAGATAAATGAGTTCAACGACGCACGGCACTGCACCGTACTACTTTGTGCCAGGCCCGTCACGCCACCCAGTGATGGCCGCCATCGGTTTGTTTTTTGTCATCTTGGGTGCGGGTCAATGGATCAATGGGCACGCTTGGGGACAATATTCCTTGTACCTGGGTTTGGTCTGGTGGTTGACGGTGTTGTACCAGTGGTTCCGTGATTCGGTGGCGGAAAGTGAAGGCGGTCAATACGGGCACAAGATTGAGTTGTCATACCGTTGGAGCATGAGCTGGTTCATCTTCTCTGAGGTGATGTTCTTTGGTGCGTTTTTCACCGCCTTGTGGTGGGCACGTGCCCACTCTGTGCCGATGTTGGGCAACTTGGAAAATGCGTTGCTGTGGCCTGAGTTCAAAGCCGTGTGGCCAAGTCTTGCCGCAGGCGTGACCTCCTCTCCCGCCAACATCATTCAACCGTTCACGACGATGACGCCGTTCTGGTTGCCGACGATCAACACAGCTTTGTTGTTGACCTCTGGCGTGACCTTGACCATT
>CAZHDP010000187.1:2680-6564 GCA_964531605.1 uncultured Burkholderiaceae bacterium
ACCATGCCTTGTTGGATGACAAGCGTGCCAAGACCATCACTTTCATGTGGTTGACGGTGGTATTGGGTGTGGTCTTCTTGTTCGTGCAAGGCTACGAGTACTACCACGCGTACCATGAGATGAACCTGACGCTGGCGTCTGGCGTTTACGGCTCAACGTTCTTCATGCTCACAGGCTTCCACGGTTTCCACGTGTTTGTCGGCATGTTGATGATTTTGTTCATCACCTTGCGCTTGATGAAGGGTCACTTCAACTCGAAGAACCACTTTGGCTTTGAAGGTGCTGCTTGGTACTGGCACTTCGTTGACGTGGTGTGGTTGGGTCTTTACATCTTGGTGTACTGGTTCTGACCTTGGACAGCTGATAAAAAAAGCGCCGCAAGGCGCTTTTTTTGTGATCGGGTTAAAGTTGAATTGATTAGGAGCATTAAGCTTTTCCAGGAATGCCTGTTGGGTGGATGTACCCCAACTTCCATGCGCCAAGGATGCACAGGAACAACACCACAGAAAAGGCTACCCTGAATCCGAGTGCCCGAGCCATCGATCGATTAGGGCCATCATCTTTGTGATGACCTCGAATCAAGTACACGTAAGCAAACGCCAAGCAGGCCAGGATGGCCGCAAACACAAGCAAGACCCAATAGTTCATGGGTCTCATTATCGGGTGAGAACCACTTTGCACCAACCCACACGCCATCTCCTGAAATTCGGGTTCATCACCTTGTTGGCTTTGGTGTCTGTCAGCATCACCTTTGCCTTGGGGCAATGGCAGTTGTCCCGGGCCCAGCAAAAAGAAGCGCTGCAACAACGCATGATTGAGCAGCGTGCCAAGCCGCCGCTTGGATTTGCTGAGGCGTTGCAAACCGACCGTGCGGTCCCAGGCATGCCCGATGCACTGTTGGACAGAGAAATCACATTGCGAGGCCACTGGCTGCCGGAATGGACGGTGCTGTTAGACAACCGACCGATGAATGGAAAGTCTGGCTTCTTGGTCGTGACGCCCTTGCGTGAGTCGATCACCGGGCGAGTGGTGCTGGTTCAACGCGGTTGGCTTCAGCGAGATTTCACCGACCGAACCCGCATTGCGCCGTTCACAACGTCAACAACGGAGCTTGTGCTGACCGGTCGGGTTGTGCGAGCGCCTTCGCAAACCTTGGTGTTGTCGGGTTCTACCAGTTCAGAACCTCTGGCTGATGCGTCGTCAGTGCCGAGGATCAGGCAAAATCTCCAACTGGATGATTTCAAAGAGGAAACTCAATTGCCTCTTTGGGATCGAACCCTCTTGCAAACAGACCCCGCTGAGGACGGTTTGTTGCGTGACTGGCCCGCGCCCAATCTGGGCGTAGACAAGCACCACGGCTACGCTTTCCAATGGTTTGGCCTCAGTGCCCTGATCGCAGTTCTTTATGTCTGGTTCCAACTTGTCCCAAGATTCCGCACCCAAGCCCGCTCCACGTGACCATGCACAGGCGCCTCTGGGTTTGACCGTCCATTCGCTCCCTGTTGTCGACGAGGCTGCTGTGGCTGCCCGCGCAAGCCAGTTTGGCCCGCGGCTTAAACTGCTGCTGGTCATGCTGGTGTGTGTTGCGCCCATCTTGGCGTCCTATTTCACCTACTACGTGATCCGGCCTGAAGGGCGGCGTAATTTTGGGCAACTGATTGAACCTCAACGGCCGTTGCCCGCCATTACCGCCAAGACACTGGCGGGCGTCGATGTCGATTTACCTTCGTTGAAAGGCCAATGGCTTTTGGTGAGTGTGGCCTCTGGCCGTTGTGACGCTGTGTGTGAAAAGCACCTGTACCTGCAGCGCCAACTCCTCACCAGCCTGGGCAAAGACCGTGAGCGCTTTGACTGGATCTGGTTCGTGGGCGATGACGAACCCATCAGGCCTGATCTGCTGCCGGCCTTGAAAGACGCCACGGTATTGCGGGTCCCACAAGCACAACTCGATGCATGGTTGCAGGCCGAAAGCAACCACGCTTTGCGGGACCATTTGTACGTGGTTGATCCGCTTGGCAATTGGATGATGCGTTTTCCTGCCAAGCTTGACACCACTGGAGCGGTCAATGCCAAACGAGACTTGGAGCGTTTGGCCAAGGCGTCCGCTTCGTGGGATGAGAGCGGTCGCGTCAAGGTCAAGTGATGGACACCGTTGGATTTGATTTGACTCCGCTGTTGCGCCTTGCCTTGATGGGCTTGGCGCTTGCGGCTGGGCCCTTGGCTTGGGTGGTCTTGCGCCAGCGAGGACAGCTGCCCGCGCAGCGCTTGCGTGCGATGACGTTGCTGACCTTGTTTTTGACCTTCGATTTGATCTTGTTTGGCGCGTTCACCCGTTTGACCGATTCTGGCTTGGGGTGCCCGGACTGGCCCGGCTGCTACGGGCATGCCAGCCCCATTGGGGCGGATGCCCACATCGCACAGGCCCAACAAGCCATGCCCACCGGCCCGGTCACGCATGGTAAAGCGTGGATTGAAATGCTGCACCGCTACATGGCCACCGCGGTGGGTGTTCTCATACTGACGCTGTTCATTGTTCGCTGGCGCGCACAACAGCGGCAGGACGCCAAAACCGCCGAACTGCCCAGCCTGTGGTGGCCCGGTCTGACCTTGCTGGCCGTCTGTTTGCAAGGTGCGTTTGGAGCCCTCACGGTGACGATGAAACTGTTCCCGGCCATCGTCACGCTGCATTTGTTGGGCAGTCTGTGCTTGATTGCCCTGTTGGTCGCCCAGGCCAGCAGTTACGACCGCTGCCTGCAAATCCTGCGCGTGGCGTTGGTGTCGTCGCGCTTGCGTTGGGGCATGGCCGTGACCACCGTGTTGCTGATCGTGCAGATCTCGCTCGGGGGATGGGTCAGCACCAACTATGCGGTGTTGGCATGTGACACCTTTCCTTTGTGTCAAAACAGCTGGTGGCCCCCCATGGACTTTCAGCAGGGGTTCACGTTGTGGCGCGAGCTGGGGTTGACGGCTGCGGGTGACAACATGACCTTTGCCGCCTTGACCGCCATCCACTACACCCACCGCTTGATGGCTTACTTGGTGCTGCTGCTGCTCGCTCTGACGGCGCGTGCCATGTACCGTCACACTGCCTTGCAGCGACAGGCTCAGTCGCTGATGGTGTTGACCGTGCTCCAGTTGTTGACGGGCCTCAGCAACGTGGTGCTGGATTGGCCATTGGTGGCCGCTTTGATGCACACGGGCGGTGCCGCAGCCATGACCGGTGTCATGGTCTGGAGTCTCACCTCGTCGCGCGTTGTACCTGACATGACCTCTGAATCACATTTCCTGTCCGCAGAACAGAAAGCCTCCGCATGAGCACACCTGTTCCATCCTCCAACGCGGTAACCACGCCCGTTATCCAGCAGTTTTACCAGCTCACCAAACCGCGGGTGATCTTGCTCATCGTGTTTTGTGCCCTGATCGGCATGGTGTTGGCCATTCCTGGCGCGCCTTCCGTGGACGAATGGAAAACCATCGTGATCGCCTGCATCGGCATTTGGCTGGTGGCGGGCGCTGCTGCGGCCTTCAACTGCATCGTCGAAAAAGGCATTGATGCCAAGATGAAGCGCACGGCCTGGCGCGCAACAGCCAAAGGCCAATTGAGTGACACGCAGACGTTGTTGTTTTCGGCAGGTTTGTGTGCCGTGGGCTCTTGGATTTTGTATGCCCTGGTCAATCCTTTGACCATGTGGCTGACATTCGCCACGTTCGTGGGCTACGCGGTCATCTACACCGTGATTTTGAAGCCCCTCACCCCTCAAAACATCGTGATTGGTGGTGCGTCTGGGGCCATGCCTCCGGTGCTGGGCTGGGCTGCGTTGACCGATACGGTCAGCCCTGAAGCGCTGATTTTGTTTTTGATCATCTTTCTTTGGACGCCCCCA
>CAZHDP010000188.1:0-1854 GCA_964531605.1 uncultured Burkholderiaceae bacterium
CGAGGACATCCCGTTCGTGACGCGCCCGATCGCCGAGGGCGGCGTACTCGAGCGCAAGGGCATGGTCGAGGTGATTTCGTCGCTCGAAGCCAACGGTCGCAAGATCCCCTACGACATTCGCATGGGCGTCTGGGTGACGGTGGAGGGCGAGACCGATTACATCCGCCACTGCTTCGAGGAGTACAACGCCCATACCGACCCGAGCGGCCGCTACTTCACGCTGTACAAGCGCTGGCATTTGATTGGCCTGGAAGTGGGCGTGTCAGTGGCTTCCGTGGCGTTGCGTGGCGAGCCCACCGGCGTGGCGACCTGCTGGAATGCCGACGTGGTGGCCACCGCCAAGCGCGATTTGGCCCCAGGGGACATGCTGGACGGCGAAGGTGGCTACACGGTCTGGGGCAAACTGCTGCCCGCCTCGACCTCGGTGGACATGGGCGGCCTGCCCTTGGGCTTGGCGCACCAGGTCAAGGTGGTTCGTCCGGTGAAAAAAGGCCAGTCCTTGAGCTGGGCGGACGTGGCCATGGACACCAACACCGACGCCTACAAGGTGCGCAAAGCCTTGGAGTCATTGATCAAGCCTGGCCGCTGATCGGCTGTCTTGGGTCATCCGCGCTCAGCCCACCATGGCTGGGCGTTTTTTTGTGAGTAAAAATACCTTCTTCGGCACTGAATGTGCCATTGTTTGCTATCAATTCAGGAGTATTCATGAACATCGCTGTGCTGGGTATTGGGATGATGGGTTTGCCCATGGCCCGCCGCTTGTGTGCCGCTGGCCACCAGGTTCAGGTGTGGAACCGGTCGCGGGCCAAAGCAGAGCCCTTGCAGGCCGACGGCGCCACGGTGCATGACCACGCCGCCGACGCTGTACGCACCGCTGACCTGGTCATCACCATGCTGGAAAACGGTGCCGTCGTTGGTGATGTGCTGTTCAACCAAGGGGTGGCCCAGGCCATGCCCAAAGGCAGTCTGGTGGTGGACATGTCGTCCATCAAACCTGCCGAAGCACGAGACCACGCCCAACAGCTTAAAGCCATGGGTTTGCGCCACCTGGACGCCCCGGTGTCTGGCGGTACGGTAGGAGCCGAAGCCGGCACGTTGGCCATCATGGCAGGCGGAGAGCAAGCCGACATGGCGCTCGCCCTGCCCGCTTTCACCGCCATGGGGCGTGCCACCCATGTCGGACCCCATGGTGCAGGGCAACTGGCGAAATTGGCCAACCAGATGATCGTGGGCATCACGATTGGCGCGGTTGCCGAAGCCCTGTTGCTGTGCGAAAAGGGCGGCGCCAACATGGCCAAGGTGCGCGAGGCCATCACCGGTGGCTTTGCCGACAGCCGGATCTTGCAATTGCACGGTCAGCGGATGGTGGAGCGCGATTTTGCCCCTCGGGCGCGCATGGCAGTACAGCTCAAAGACATGCGCAATGCCTTGAGCACCGCGCAGGACATGGGTTTTCAGGCCCCGATCACCAGCCTGTTTGAGCAGTTGTATGCCGAAGGTATCGCCCATGGCATGACAGACCTGGACCACTCAGGTTTGTTTGTGGAGTTGGCGCGCCGCAACGGCATGTCGTGAGGTAACACCAGCGACGCCGAGGCCCTCAGTCACCCAAGCCGATAGGGGCCGGGGCGTTGTTGACGATGTGCGCGTACAACGGCTCGTACACAGGATCGCGCTCACCGCGCCCCAGCGGGTCTTGGTTTGAGGCAAACGCCGCATCGAGTTCGGCCCAATCTGTGTCATCCAAGCAGGCCAGGGCCTGAGGCAAAACCTCTTGTTCTTCTTGCCGCATGTGCCGAAGGTAAGACTGTATGTAGCGGCGCGTGGCGTCACAAAAGGCTGCGCGGCGAGACT
>CAZHDP010000188.1:1864-6562 GCA_964531605.1 uncultured Burkholderiaceae bacterium
CCCCCATCAATTCCCAAGCCAGCAACTGGTGTTGCAGGTCACGCACGGCAATTTCACTCTCGATGTGGTCGTGTTCCAGTTGCCGAATCACAGGCAAAGTGGCGGGTGATTTCAAGGCCACACGCGGAAAAAGCAAATTCGATTCTTTGGGGTGGTGCTGACGCTCGGGAACCTCGTCGATGTAGAAAAACATGGCCCGAAGCACGCTGAAGAAGACCTCAGGGCGGGCGCCGGGACCACGGTCAACCATGAGTTGAGCCGAGGTCAGCATGGCCGTCAGGCTCGCATGCTCATCTCGAATCGTGCGTAAACAGGCATGGGGCATGGTGTTCTCCGGGTGGTCTTCTGGGCTCAGTGTGCATGGGTGGGCCATTTGACGGGTTGACGCATGTCAATCTACCTGACGGTCATCAGGGTATTTACCGAAGATAACAATTACTTTTTGTAAATATTATGGGGATTCAATCAATTTCCAATTGGAGACAAGCATGCGACCTTCCCGCACGCAGTACACGCTGCCGCGCCCCCTGCTCGCGCTGCCCATGGCCCTGGCGCTGGTCGCCTGTGGTGGCAATGGCAACGAGCTTCCCGGCCTTTCTGCCGCTGCGCCCGCCAGCTTTGCAGGCGATTGCACCACTTTGCCCGCGGCGCTGACCACCTTGCCCAAAACCACCATCACGCTGGCCGTGACGGTACCTGCGGGCACAGTGTCGAACGTGGTGACCGCAGAACATTGCCGTTTGGTCGGCAAAATGAACGAGCGCGTCAGCCCAGTCGATGGCAACCCTTATTACATTGGCTTTGAAATTCGCATGCCGCGCAACTGGAACGGTCGGTTCTATTACCAGGCCAATGGCGGCACGGACGGCGCGATCGGCACTGCCTCGGGCGGTCTGGGCGGTGGTCCGCTTTACACGGCGCTGAGCAAAGGCTTTGCGGTCCTCAGCTCGGATGCAGGTCACCAGTCTCAAGTGACGCCCTTTTTTGGCCTTGATCCACAAGCGCGCTTGGATTACGGCTACAACGCCGTGGGTCAACTCACGCCCATGGCTAAAAACCTGATCAAGGCGGTGTATGGCAAAGCGCCTGATCGCTCGTACCTTGGGGGCTGTTCCAACGGTGGGCGTCATGCACTGGTTGCGGCATCTCGCTATGCCGACCAATACGATGGCATCCTTGCCGGTGCGCCGGGCTACAACTTGCCCAAGGCGGCCGTGGCACAGTTGTGGGGCGTGCAGCAGTACGCCACCTTGGCCACAGGCACAGTGACATCGGTGGCCACCGCCGCTGGGGTGACTTCAACCGTGGCATTGCCAGACGTGTCCACTGCGTTCACCCCCACAGAGTTGGCCATGGTGTCCAGCAAGATCATCGGCAAGTGCGATGCCTTGGACGGCGTGAGCGACGGTTGGGTGGGTGACGTGGCGGCCTGCCAAGCGGCTTTCAGCGTGGCGAACGACCTGCCTACCTGTACTGCCGGTCGTGACGGCACTTGCCTGACGGCAGCGCAAAAAACGGTGCTGAAGAACGTGCACGATGGTGCCAAAAACAGCAGCGGTGCGGCCCTGTACGCCAGCTTCCCCTACGACCAAGGCATCCGTTCGACCAGTTCAGCAGGTTGGGCAGCTTGGAAGTTCGGCAACTCAACCAGCGTTGGACGTGACCCTGGTGCGACGGCATTCATCTTCACCACACCGCCACAAACCAACACCACCACGTTCACGGGCTTGCCCTTTGCTTTGTCCTACAACGTGGACGTAGATGCCCCCAAGATTTTCACCTCGGGCGGTTTGTACACAGAGTCAGCGATGAGCTTCATGTCGCCACCCAACCCCAGCGACTTGTCTACTTTGCGTGACCGCGGTGCGAAGATCATTGCCTACCATGGCACGTCGGACCCCATCTTCTCGTTCAACGACACATTGACCTGGTTTCAGGGCGTGACGAACGCTAACAAAGGTGATGCCAGCCAGTTTGCGCGCTTGTATGCGGTACCCGGCATGGCGCACTGCAGCGGCGGTCCTGCGGTAGATCAGTTCGACCTGCTGGAGCCGTTGGTCAACTGGGTTGAAAAAGGCAACGCACCTGGCAGCGTGACTGCGGCTGCCCGAGGAACAGGCACCAGCGCCATCGCTGCACTGGTCAATGCAGAAGTGCCCGCCACATGGTCTGCAAGCCGCACCCGGCCACTGTGCCCGTGGCCTACTGTGGCCCGTTACAACGGCTCAGGAAATGTAGAGTCTGCCAGCAGTTTCAGCTGCAAACTTTGATCAAGAGGCCGGTTGACACCGGCCCACAAAGCACAAAGCACAAAGCCCGGACTGGCAACAGTCCGGGCTTTTTCACATGCGCCTGAAGCATTCACACCCGTCGATGTGATGCCACCTTGGTGAGCAGCTCAAACAGCATGGCGCGCTCCGCCACGGTCAAATGGCCCAGCAGTTGCAACTCCATGGCCTCTGACGCGCGTTCCATCTCTGCCACCATGGCTTGACCTTGTTCACTCAAACACACCCTTTGCATCCGTTTGTCAGCCTCGCTGCGGATCCGAGTCAGCAGTTCACGCTTTTCGAGTCGATCCAACAACAAGGTCAGGTTGGGCGCGGGCACGTTCAAGGCCACCGTCAAACGCTTGGGCGTGGCTTCAGCATTGGAAGACAGCAGCATCAGGATGGTGAATTCCAGCTTGTTCAGTTGGAAGACCTCACCAATCTGCTTTTTGAAAATGGTGTTGGTGGGTATGCTTGCTTGTGCCAAGCTGTAGCCCAGCAGGCGTTTGAGTTTGCCATGGTCCAGATGCCCTGGCAAAACAGGTTCTGAGACACGTGCAGCGGTCATGAGGGCTCCCCAATGAGAAAAGCCCGAAGAACTTTCGCTCTTCAGGCTCAAATCTTCAAAGCCAACGGGCCGAAGCCCGTCGAAGCAATGTCAAGATTACTTGTTGGCGCGCGTGCCGACCACTTCGATCTCAACGCGGCGGTTTTTGGCTTGACCTTCTTTGGTCTTGTTGTCAGCGACGGGCTGCTTCTTGCCTTTGCCTTCGGTGTAAACGCGGTTTTTCTCAATGCCCTTGGACACCAAGTAAGCCTTCACGGCTTCAGCGCGCTTCACAGACAATTTTTGGTTGTAAGCGTCAGAGCCGACGGAGTCAGTGTGACCGACAGCGATGATGACTTCCAGGTTGATGCCCTTGACTTTGCCGGTCAGGTCGTCCAACTTGGCCTTGCCTTCAGGCTTCAACACAGCTTTGTTGAAGTCAAAGAATGCGTCAGCAGCGTAGGTGACTTTGGTGGCAGCAACTGCAGGAGCAGCGGCGGCGGGGGCAGCAGCTGGTGCGGGAGCAGCTTTAGCAGCAGGTGCAGCGGCAGCAGGAGCTGCTGCGGGCGCAGCGGCAGGAGCAGGAGCAGCCTTGGGAGCAATGGCGCCATCACAGGTCGCAGCTGCAGTAGCAGGCGTCCAGCTGGCATCACGCCAGCAGTATTCGTTGGTGCCGTTTTTCCAAACGGTACCGTCGCTGGCACGCCAGTTATCAACAGATTGTGCACCGGCTGCAGTTGCGAGCGCTGCGGAGGCAAACAGCATTGCCACTTTGTTCAGTTTTTTCATGGTTCTCCTCAAGAGAAAAAGAGCCGCAGACGCGCTGCGAGATTAAAACGCTTCAAGCGACCATCACCTGAACCGCGTGTACACATTGTGCCACACGTCATCAACGGTTGACGACCAAAGCCGAAAAGTGGAGCGGTGTGTGCACGCTAATCAGGCTGTTTGCACAACAATCAGATCTAAATTGTTGCGAGTACGCGACAATGGCATGCCCGTAAAATCGCGGGTTAGCGTTTGCACACCTGCGGCGCATCATCCTGCACTGACCGCCTCTCATGACCCAGTTCGCAAAAGAAACCCTGCCCATCAGCTTAGAAGAGGAGATGCGTCGCAGCTACCTTGACTACGCCATGAGCGTGATCGTGGGCCGTGCGCTGCCCGATGCACGCGATGGCCTCAAGCCGGTTCACCGCCGTGCCTTGTTTGCCATGCACGAGCTGAACAACGACTGGAACAGGCCGTACAAGAAGTCTGCCCGTATCGTCGGCGATGTGATCGGTAAGTACCACCCGCACGGCGATCAATCGGTGTACGACACCATCGTGCGCATGGCGCAGGACTTTTCCATGCGCCACATGCTGGTGGATGGTCAAGGCAACTTCGGCTCCGTGGACGGCGACAACGCCGCGGCCATGCGTTACACGGAAATCCGTTTGACCAAGCTTGCGCACGAAATGCTCGCCGACATCGACAAGGAGACGGTCGACTTTGGCCCGAACTACGACGGCTCGGAAAAAGAGCCTTTGGTGTTGCCCAGCAAATTTCCCAACCTGTTGGTCAACGGCTCTGGCGGTATCGCCGTGGGCATGGCCACGAACATTCCTCCACACAACCTGAACGAGGTCATTGACGCTTGCCTGCATTTGCTGCGCAACCCTCAAGCCTCGATTGACGAGCTGATGGAGATCGTGCCAGCGCCCGACTTCCCGACGGCAGGCATCATTTACGGCATCAATGGTGTCAAGGACGGTTACCGCACGGGACGTGGCAAGGTGGTGATGCGTGCGCGTTGCCATTTTGAAGACATTGACCGAGGTCAGCGCCAGGCCATCATCGTGGACGAGTTGCCCTACCAGGTCAACAAAAAGACACTGC
>CAZHDP010000189.1:0-6555 GCA_964531605.1 uncultured Burkholderiaceae bacterium
CCATAGCAAGTTGGTACCACTCCTTCCCATCCCGAACAGGACAGTGAAACGACTTCGCGCCGATGATAGTGCGGATTCCCGTGTGAAAGTAGGTCATCCTCAGGCTCCTTCAGCCCTCAAATCCCCCTCACACTCAGTGTGCAGGGGGATTTGTCTTTGCAGGGTACGAAATACTTCAACCTCATTGAAGCGCGGAATACTGTCAGCCACTAATCCAAATCATCCACTTCATCTGGATCAACGACCTCGCCGCACGATTGGCGTGTTTCTTGGGCTTGCAGTCGCAACCATTCGCAAAACGCCTTGATTTCTGGGCGATGGGCGCTTCGGTCACTCACGACCAGCCAATAGGCCAGTGGTGAATCCAATCGGCATTTGGGTAAAACTTCAACCAAATCACCGTTTGCCAGACTGTCTGCAACCAGTGGCATGCGCGCAAGTGCGATGCCTTGACCGGTGAGCGTGGCTTGCACGATCTGGTGTGCGTAATTGAAATACAGCCAGCGTTTGGGTTCAAACACCGACAGTTGTTGTGCTTCAAACCACCTTTGCCAGCTGAGCAGCTCCAAATGCTGCGTGCGGTGTGTATCACCCGCTTCAATGAGTGTGAAGTGTTGAAGATCGCGGGGTGATGCAATCGTCGCATTGCCTTTCAACAGCCAAGGACTGGCCACCACCGTCAATTGCTCTCCGAACAAGCGAGTGGCTCGTCCGGTCAGCTGGGCTGTAGGTGCGGCATACCGCAGTGCCAAATCCACATCGGTCGTTTCCAAATCCACGACGGCATCTGTCGCATCAATCCTGATGTCGATGTCAGGATGCTGTTGCTGAAATGCTTCCATGCGTGAAATCAGCCACATGGATGCAAAAGAGGCCCATGTGCTGATCGCCACTGTTTTTCGCCCTGCACTGCGCCGTATCAACCGCACCGTGCTGTCCAACCGTTCTAGCGTCGGGGACACCGTCTTCAGCAACTGCGCCCCTGCGCCTGTGAGCTCCACCACCCGCGTGTGGCGCAAAAACAAGGCGACACCAACCTCGGTTTCAAGGGCTTGTATCTGTCGGCTGACCGCGGATTGGGTCAAGGCGAGTTCATCTGCGGCGGCTCGAAAATTCAAATGACGGGCTACAGCCTCGAATGCGCGCAGGTGACCTGCACTGACGGGTCTGCTTCTCAGCGGCAATGAAGGCAGGCTCATGGTACTCATTGATGCATTTATGGAATCAATAGCGTACTTCATTTTCATTGGACGTGGCAAGCCTTCGGCGAGAAGATGAGTGCATCAGTTTCCAACATTTGGCATGGAAATGATCCTCAAAAGGAGTACGCAATGCTACACAAAAGCATCATCAACGCGCCGCATACCTCTGGCCTGTCCTGTGCGGGAACTTGGCGTTTGGAACCTTGCTCCGCGATCACATTGACGCCAACCATTGATGCAAAAATTTGCCCTCAACTCGGTGGTCTTTGGGTCACTTTGGGTGACATGACCACCGCAGTCACCACAGACCCTCGCGAGCAGGACATCTTTCTACGTCAGGGCGAAACGCTGATCATTGCCAAAGGGACCTCTGCCGTGATCGAACCATGGGGGCGTCAGGTGTCTGAGCCTTGCTACTTCAGCTGGAACGCGGTGATGCCTGAACTGGCGTTGCCCATCCAGAACGCGTCCACATGGTCATTGCAGATCGAAGGACCTTGGCAAGACTTGAAAGCGGCCATGGTCCAAGCCGCAGGTGCTGCATTGCGCTTGACATGCGGGGTATTGACCTTGCCCTGGCATGGTCGGGGACTGGCAAAATGCGTTGATGGCGCGGCCCAAATCTGAATCTCATGAACTCAAGCGTGACCACATCCTGGATGTGGCCGCAACCTGCTTCTCTGATTTGGGGTATTCGGCTGCCAGCATGAGCCAAATTGCGGCGGCGGGTGGCACCTCCAAGGCCCACCTTTATCACTACTACAGTGCGAAAGAGGCCATCCTTTTTGACCTGCTCGACCGCTACACGCAAAGGCTCCTGCTTCTCATTGGTGAAGTCGAGGCGACGGCTCAGCGGCAAGACCTGGACGAGCGGGCTGCGTTACATGAGCTGGTCCGGCGGTTTCTCAACGAATACAAAAGCTCAGCCACCCGCCACGTGGCACTTCTGCATGACACGAAATTCTTGGGCGCAGAGCAGCGAGACCTGATTCAGGGTCGACAGCGCGACATCGTAGCTGCGGTCACGCGATTTTTACGTCGTGCCTACCCTTTGCGCTTGAATCCTGCCAATCAAACCGCCATCACCATGATGTTGTTTGGCATGATCAATTGGACCTTCACGTGGTTGCGCCCAGACGGGCCCATGAGCTACAACGCGTTTGCGGACGAGGTGATTGCGATGCTGGAACGTGGATTGACCGGCGCCACATGAAAATTCACTTATCCGTAATGAATTACGTTAAGTAAAATCAAACCACCCCAAACAGATTCACCAACCGGAGACACGACCATGTCCAAAGCCTTTGCCAGTCAAGCCGACTTGACAGACAAAAAGATCACCTTCGAGCAGCTCAGTGCCCACTGCTGGGCTTACACCGCCGAGGGCGACCCCAACTCGGGCGTCATCATCGGTGACAAGTACATCATGGTCAGCGATGCGACGGCCACGCCTGACATGGCACGGGACCTGATCAAGCAGATCCGCACGGTCAGCGACAAACCCATCAAATATGTGCTGCTGACGCACTACCACGCGGTTCGCGTGCTGGGTGCCAGTGCCTACGCTGCAGAAGGCGCCACTGAGGTCATCGCCAGCCAGGGCACCTACGAACTCATCATCGAGCGCGGTGCCCAAGACATGCAAAGTGAGATGGAGCGCTTCCCGCGGTTGTTCCGTGGCGCGGACGGGGTCCCTGGTTTGACCTGGCCAACGATGGTGATTGGTGGCGGTGACGCGACCAAAGGTGAAGTCCCTGGCAAACTGTCTGTCGACCTGGGTGGCGTCAAAGTCCAAATCTGGAGCCCCGGCTATGGTCACACCCGGGGTGACACCATTGCCTGGGTTGAAGAAGAGAAAGTCTTGTTCAGCGGCGACCTGGTGGAATACGAAGCTGGTGTCTACACCGGGGACGCGCAGTTGGAAGAATGGCCTGCCACGTTGGAAGCCTTGCGTGCGCTCAAAGCCGAAGCGATCGTGCCAGGCCGCGGTGAGGCGATGAAGGGCGCTGCTGACGTGAACAAGGCCCTCGATTACACCAAGCGTTGGGTCGAAACGCTGTACCGCTGTGGCAAAGAAGCCGCTGCTGCCAACATGGACCTCAAAGCAGCCATGGCCCACACTCGCAAGAGCATGGACCCCATTTTTGGCCAGGTGTTCATCTATGAACACTGCTTGCCCTTCGATGTGAGCCGGGCCTACGACGAGGCCAAAGGCATCAAGAACCCCCGCATCTGGACTGCCGAGCGCGACAAAGAGATGTGGGCTGCGCTGCAAGCGTGATGTTCGATGCGCTGGTGCACCATTGAGCCCACCAGCGCAGGCCCGATAATCTGAGCCATGGCGCCATCTTGGCGTTTGTTTGTAAGGATTTCGGCATGTCCAACAGCTTTCCCCGCAGCCTCGACCCTTCGCAAGAAGCCGCGCTTGTGAACCGCCCACCCGTTGACGTGATCGTCATGGCGGCGGGCAAAGGCACGCGCATGAAGAGCCGCTTGCCCAAGGTCTTGCACCGTTTGGCAGGCAAAGCGCTGTTGCAGCATGTGATCGACACCACGGGACAGATTCAAGCCCGCAGCATCATCGTCATCACCGGCCATGGTGCTATCGAAGTTGAAGCGGCATTGCTAGCGAAGACGGCGGAAGCCACCCATTTGACGCCCAAATTTGTACGCCAAGAACCACAGCTCGGCACGGGCCACGCCGTGCAACAGGCCGTCCCCGAGTTGCCTGACGATGGCATCGCCCTGATCTTGAATGGCGACGTGCCCTTGATCGAAGCGGACACACTGCAGCGCTTGTTGGACCAAACGGGTGGACGGGCTTTGGCCTTGTTGACCGTCAACATGCCCGACCCCACGGGCTACGGCCGCATCGTGCGCAACGCGGCGGGTGCCGTACAGGCCATTGTTGAGCACAAAGATGCGAGCCCTGAGCAACGCGACATCACTGAGATTTACACCGGCGTGATGGCTTTGCCCAACGTTCAACTCAAAGCTTGGTTGGCCCGCCTGCGCAACGACAACGCGCAGGGCGAGTTCTACCTCACGGACATCGTCAAGTTCGCCGTGAACGATGGGGCTGCAGTGGTGGCCAGTTGCATAGCCGACCGCGTGCAAGTGGACGGTGTCAACAGTCCCGTCCAATTGGCCGAGCTTGAGCGTGCCTACCAACGCCGCAACGCCGAACGGCTGATGAACCAAGGCGTGCGATTGGCTGACCCCGCTCGCCTGGACGTGCGCGGTGACCTCAGTTGCGGCCAGGATGTGGACATCGACGTCAATTGCGTGTTCGAGGGCACAGTCCAACTCGGTGACAACGTCCGCATCGGTTCGAACTGTGTCATCGCCAATGCCACCATCGCCGCAGGGGCCGTCATCCATCCTTTCACCCACATTGATGGCGAAAAAGCAGGCGTCTCGGTCGGGGAGGGCGCGCTGATCGGCCCCTTTGCGCGCCTGCGCCCTGGGGCTCAATTGGGCGCCGAGGTGCACATTGGCAACTTCGTGGAAGTGAAAAACTCCACCTTGGCCAGGGGTGCCAAGGCCAACCACTTGGCTTACCTCGGTGACGCCACGGTGGGTGAGCGCGTGAATTACGGTGCAGGCAGCATCACCGCCAACTACGACGGCGCGAACAAACACCGCACGGTCATTGAAGCGGACGTGCACGTGGGCAGCAACTGCGTGCTGGTGGCGCCGATCACGATTGGTCAGGGCGGCACGGTCGGGGCGGGTTCGACCATCACCAAAGACACGCCACCTGGTGCCCTCAGCGTCGAGCGGGCCAAACAAATCCATCTGGCCAACTGGGCCCGACCCGTCAAAGGCAGCAAGTGAGCCCGCACACCAGGACCACATTGCCATGAACATGGGCGTTTTAGGGCCAGACGGCGCCGTGCTGGTGGACCAGGATCGGCTCAATCGCCTCATCGTCAGCAGCGGACACGATTGCCTGCTGGTGCTGTCATTGGACGGTCGCATCCAGCAGCTCAGTGACTCTGCCTGCCGTTTGTTGGAGGTGACGGACAGGGCCCAACTCACCCAAGTGAGTTGGATGAGTCTCTGGGAAGCGCCCGAACGCGCCAGCGTGCGTGACGCACTGATTGGTGCGCGCTCTGGCAACACCAAGCGGTTTTCGGCCTTTGGGTACACCCTCAAGCGCACACCCAAATGGTGGGACACGGTGGTGTCCCCCATCAAAGACGACGACGGCAACGTCACCTTGCTGTTGGCGGTGTCGCGTGACATCACCGAGTTGCATTTGCGCGAGCAGCAAATCCGCGAGTTGAACGCCCAATTGGAGCAGCGTGTGGAGCAACGCACGCAAGACCTGATTCGCTCCAACTACCAATTGCACAATGCCCTGCTCCAGGTCAATGACCTGTACGACCACGCGCCGTGTGGCTACTTGTCTCTCGATGTCAAAGGCCGGTTTGAAGCCGTCAACCAAACTGCACTCGGTTGGTTGGGTTTGCAACGTGACGGCGTGGTTGGGCAACTGCAGTTTCGCAACCTCCTGGGTGAAGCGGACCAGGCCCGCTTTGACACCTTGTTCAGTTGGTTGCTGGCCGGACGCCGCACAGAAGAGCAGGAATACGAAATCCGCCGCCAAGACGGCAGCTTGTTCACCGCTTTGCTGAATGTCAGCTCCGTGCTCGACTTTGAGGGACGCTTTGTGAACTGCCGCATGTCCATGGTGGACATCACGGCCAGACGCCAAGCCGAAAACGCCTTGCAAGTCCTCAACAGCGACCTGGAGCGTGCCATCCGCGAGCGCTCAGCCGAATTGGTGGCCAGCGAAGAGCGGTTTCGTTTGATGGTCGAGGGGATTGAGGACTACGGCATCTATTTCACCGACGCGAGAGGCATGGTCACCAGCTGGAGCACCAGCGCGCAAAGCCTGCAAGGCTATGCTGCCCTGGAGGTCACCGGGCATTCCATCGCGCAGTTGCTGGCGCCCACAGAAGATGCCCAAACGGTGGTGGAAGAGCGCTTGCACACGGCCAGCACCGAGGGGCACTTCGAGGCCTACGACTGGGTTTACCACAAGGACGGCAGCCGTTTTTGGGGCCACTCACTGATCACCCCCTTGCGTGACCGTGCGGGTCACATGTTGGGCTTTGCTTGTCTGATCCACGACCTCTCGGAGATCCGAAAAGCCCAAGAGCTGCAAGAAAACCTGAACACTGAGCTGGAGCACCGCGTTCAAGAGCGCACCCAACAGCTTGAAGCCGCCAACGCTGAGTTGGAGAGCTTCTCGTACACCGTTTCGCATGACTTGCGCTCACCCTTGCGCCACATCAACCACTACATCGAGCTGGGTCGAGAGGCTGCGGGCCAAGGCCACGCACAA
>CAZHDP010000190.1:0-6537 GCA_964531605.1 uncultured Burkholderiaceae bacterium
ATGAAAGGTTCTTTCATGAACAAATATGCAGCTGAGTTGATCGGTACTTTTTGGTTGGTTTTGGGCGGGTGCGGCAGTGCCGTTTTGGCCGCAGCGTTTCCGGGTGTCGGCATTGGTTTGCATGGCGTGTCATTGGCGTTTGGCTTAACGGTCTTGACCATGGCTTACACGATCGGCCCGATTTCAGGTTGCCACCTGAATCCCGCGGTGTCTTTGGGTTTGGTGGTGGGCGGACGCCTGCCGTCGAAAGAGTTGGTGCCTTATGTGCTGTCCCAGGTCATTGGTGGCGCGTTAGGGGCTGCGGTGCTGTACTTGATTGCCAGTGGCAAAGCGGGTTTTGTTCCAGGTGGTTTTGCTTCCAATGGTTTTGATGCCCACTCACCCGGTGGCTATTCCATGACCGCTGCGCTGGTGTGTGAAGTGGTGATGACCGCCGTGTTCTTGTTCGTGATCATGGGGTCCACCGGTCGCCGCGCACCAGAAGGTTTTGCGCCCTTGGCCATTGGCCTGTGTTTGACGCTCATTCACCTCATCAGCATCCCGGTGACCAATACCTCGGTCAATCCCGCACGGAGCACGGCTGTCGCTCTGTTTGCCGACGGTTGGGCATTGCAACAACTGTGGCTGTTTTGGGTGGCACCGTTGATGGGCGCCGTGATTGGCGCACTTGCTTACAAATTGGTAGGTCAGGAAGACTGAGTTTTGGTAAGCCCGGGAGAGAGGGCGGAAGAGAGCGCAGAGGGGCGATGGCGGGGTCACCACGGTGGACTGTCATCGCCTCTACTCGCCTTCAGCTTCCTGGGCTTCAGGTGCTCGATTCGTCTCGCGTGTCGTCGTCCAGATGAAAGCCATCAGCCCAACCGACCAGCGTCAATTGGCCATGGTGGTGTTCACTTGGCGTCCACATCAATCGGTTGATGGCCGCGTTGCCGAGTTCCCAGGTTCGGGGTGCTTGTAAGTCTTGCCCGGTGGCCGCACGGTAAAGCACATCCAGAACGCCACCATGGCTTGCGATGACGATTTGTTGGCCAACGTGGTCGGCTGCAATCGCGCTCAATGCGGTCAAAACCCGGTCTCTGAATTGCAGCAACGATTCACCACCTTCCGGCGCGAAATCAGGGGCCCGCTTGCGCCACAACAGCGCTTGTTCAGGCAATGCCACTTCAATGTCCGCGAAGGTTTTGCCTTGAAACACCCCAAAGCCACGCTCGCGCAGGCCTTCATCGGTGATGATGTTCATGGCTTTGGCGTTGGCAATCGACAATGCCGTGTCGTAAGCTCGCCAGAGGTCGCTGGCATAAATCGCGTCGATGTCTTCGCCGGCCAAGGCCAAAGCGAGCTTATGGGCCTGCCAGCGTCCCTTTTCGTTGAGGCCGATGTCCAGTTGGCCTTGGATGCGGGTGTCGACATTCCATGCGGTTTCACCGTGCCGAACAGCGATGATGCGGGTTGCGTCCAAGGTCAACCCAATCGCTTGTTCAACGTGTAAATGCCGGTCAGTGTGGCTTTGTCCAGCACGTGCCCTGCCATCGCTTCCACAACCTGAGAACCGGTGAAGTCGCCTTCAATCGCCAAGCGGGCCACATCCAAGGCGTATACGGTGAACACGTAGTGGTGCAGGATGCTGTCATTGAAGGGGGGGAACGGGCCGTCGTACCCAAAATAGCTGCCGCTCATGTCGGCGTTGCCCGCAAACCAACCGGTGTAATCGTTCAGACCGTGGCGTGCGCCGCGGCTGGTGGACGGGCCACTTTTGCCGCGTTGCGTGAAGCCTTGGCTGTGTTCGCCTTCGGCCAATTCGGTCACACTGGCTGGCAGGTCGATCAGCACCCAATGGAAAAAGTCAACGCGAGGCAGACTGGCGGGCACCTCACGGTCCGCTTGGTTCACGTCATCACCTTTGCTGGGCACATCGGGGTCATGGCAAATCACCACAAAAGATTGCGTGCCCGCCGGAGCGTCACTCCACTTCAGTTGGGGGCTGATGTTGTCAGAGAACGTGACCACCGTTGTTGCGTCGGGTTGGCCGGCCGCGTAACGCGCCGGAATTCGGGTACCGTCTTGGAACGATGTGCTGGTGAGTTGCATGGGTAGTCTCTCCGTTGGACAAAGAAAAGGGGGTTGAGCGGCGCGCTCAGGGTTGGACCTTTGGCGGGTTGGGCTCAAGTGCCATGTTCACGATGCGGGGCTCGCTCGGTGGCGTTGGAAAGCCGCTCAAAGCTGCTTGAAACATCAGTGGAAAGATGTTTTGCATGTCCGTCCAAGGTCCGTCATGGATGGCTTTGGTTTCATAGACCACTTGGCCGGTGCTGAGGTCGCGCATGATCAAGCTCACTTCATTGTGGTACTGCGGTGAGTTGATCCGCGAGTAGCCCGTACCCCAATGGATGCCCGTGCCAAAACCCACCCGAGCACCGCGCCCTGATCCAAATCCCAGGCTGAGACGCGTGCCCCCATACCAAGGGTCCTCCCAAGTCATGCGCGTGTCACGGTGACTTGTTGCGCTGATGAGCATGCTGTAGCCGGCATGTGCGTCGTCACGCTTCAGTCCGACACCCGTGAGCGCTCGCTCTGCCATGGCCTCAATGGCGGTTTGGTTAGGCAACTGCTGCGGGCTCTGTTGCGACGGCAGGCGTTCAAAGCGGTACCCAACAACGGGCAAAGACTTGAGGGTGCTCAGGCTGCGCACCTGGTTGTCTACCTGACGCACTGTCGCGCAACCCGTCAGCGCGATGGCCACGGCAAACAGCGCAAACTTAAGAGCCCTCATGGTCCGCACTCCTTATTCGTTTCGCAGGTTTACCACCTGGACAGATGCCAAACCCGACGGTGCCGGAAAATCTTCTGGATCAAACGCCTTGTCGCCGTCGTCATCGGCAACGCCTGTGGCCTGCAGCCCCTTGAAATCGTAGCGTGTGCCGTCCATCAAATGAGAGGGCACCACATGTTGCAAGGCCGAGAACATGTTTTCGATACGCCCAGGGTGTTTTCGTTCCCACTCTTGCAACATGGCTGCGACATGTTTGCGCTGGAGGTTTTCCTGGCTGCCGCACAGCGTACACGGGATGATGGGAAATTGGCGGTGGGTCGCCCAACGGATCAGGTCTTTTTCGGCCACATACGCCAAGGGGCGGATCACGATGTGCTTGCCGTTGTCACTCACCAGCTTGGGCGGCATGCCTTTGAGTTTTCCTCCGAAAAACATGTTAAGGAAAAACGTTTGCAGCATGTCATCGCGGTGGTGTCCCAGCGCAATTTTGGTCGCCCCAAGCTCTTCAGCGACCCGGTACAAAATCCCCCGCCGCAGGCGACTGCAGAGGCTGCACATCGTCTTGCCTTCTGGGATCTTGTCTTTGACGATGGCGTACGTATCCTGGTTTTCAATGTGAAAGGGCACCCCCAGTTGGGTGAGGTATTGCGGCAACACGTGCTCAGGAAACCCAGGTTGCTTTTGGTCCAGATTGACGGCAATCAGGTCAAAGTGGATGGGCGCGCGGGCCTGCATTTTGAGCAGGATGTCCAACATGCCGAAACTGTCCTTGCCACCCGACATGCAGACCATGACCTTGTCGCCTTCTTCAATCATGTTGAAGTCCACGATGGCTTGTCCCACTTGTCGGCAGAGGCGCTTTTCGAGCTTGTGCGTTTCGCGCTCGATTTTGAAATCATGGGCCACAGGGGCAGTGTCTTCGGCGGTCCAGATGGCGCTCATGGGAATTCTCTTCAAGTGAACGGGCTCGCCAGCGGCGAGTCTGCCGTGAATGTCAGCCGGCCAGAATCAAACTCTGGAGTCGGCTGCGCAACGCATGCCAGCCCGATGTGGCCGCGCCTGCGTCGTTGGCATGGCTTGCATTTTCGACGCCCTTGGCCCATTCTGCCAAATCAGGGTGGCCCAAGGTGGTCAGCACCGACTTCAAGCTGTGGGCAACCAATCGCAGGCCCTTCCAGTCCGTCTGGGTGCAAGCCTCGTCGCCATGAACGATGTCGTTGGGCAACTGCGTCATCACCGCTTCACGGTAGGCTTGGTACAACTCGACGTCACCGTCAAAATACGCTTGCACGTGCGATTCCAATGAGGTAGCAGGTGGCTCGGTCGTCGTGATGCCTTGAGCCTGAAGGGGAGGGTTCAACAGCGAAGGGCCCAGGGCCTCAGTGATGGCCCCTTCCAGCTGACCGACGGTGACCGGTTTGTCCAGCAAGCGCCATACCTTGCGACTCACCAGCTCCGCCCGGATGGCAGGCGTCAGGCCTGCGCTCATCATGATGATTTTGGCGTCGCCACGCAATGCCGCGTCGTTGTTCAGTCGGTCGATCAAATCCATGCCAGACTCGCCCGGCATCATCAGATCCGTCAATATCAAATCTGCAGGTTTGTCGTGCAAGACTTCCAGGGCGGCAGGAACGTCGATGCACTCGATCACGTCAATCGGCAGGTCCTCCAGCACCATGCGCACGAAGTGCCGAACGGTCGAGTCATCCTCAACCAAAAGCAGGCGAGGGCGTGTCACGCCATCGCTCCTGCAGGTTGGCCGCTGTGGGCCAATGCCTTGGCCAGCAGTTTCGGCAGCTCTTTGGCAAGGTTTGGCTTGTGGATCACAGGGAGCCCTTCCAAGGCAAACACGTAGGGCGACAACTGTTCACCCTCCAGCGACGTGATGACAATCAACTGCATTTCTTGGAACTGTGGCTGTGACCGCAAACTGGTGATCAACGTCGCGCCGTCGATGCCCGGCAACAAAATGTCAATCAACAGCACATGGGGTTGGTATTGACCCGTCATGGCCAAACCGGCAATGCCATCGCTCGCCACATGCAAGCTGACATCGGGGAAGTGCTGCTTGACCAAGAGGGACACCAGTGTCTGGAAGTGCACCGAGTCTTCAATCAAGAGCACCCGTGCAGCGCCGTCGGTCGCCTGAGCCTCATGCTGGGTTGCGCGCGCCGCCGCATCGCTGCTGGCGGTGAGGTTGTGAGGCACAGACGGGCGGGCACCTCTTTTCCAGTTTTCTACGGAGTTGCGCGTGATACGGCGATGCCCGCCAGGTGTTTTCCAGGCACTCAGGTCACCCCGGTCGACCATCAGTTGCACAGACCTGACCGCCAGTCCAAGGATGCGCGCCGCTTCGAGCGTGCTGACATGCTCCTCTTCTGCTGGGTGGGACGCGTCTGTGGCTTTTTTCATACCTGAAGTTTACCGAATTCATCAAATGGAATACAAAAATTGACAATTGATTTAATTGAGAGATATGATAAAAACTTCTATCAAATTGCATAGAGGAACCATCCTGCGTGATTCAAAACGGGTTTCGAGTGAAGCGCAGGCGAATGTGGTCTAAACTAAAAGAATAAAAATCATGAAAATCTTTAATTTTTCTCTGTTTTTTCGAACTGTTTTTTCCTTGGCCTTGATGGGCGGGTTCGGTGTTTGCGCCGCTGATGTTGTTTTTGACCGCGTCAAAGCGTCTGGCACGGTGAAAGTCTGCGTGTGGCCCGACTACTTTGGGGTCACCTACCGCAATCCGAACACCCAAAAGCTTGAAGGTGTTGATGTCGATTTGTCGGTCGAATTGGCCCGCGATCTCAAAGCCAAATTGCAGTACGTTGATTCCTCCTTTGTTACCTTGATCGAAGACATCAAAACTGACCGCTGTGACGTTGCCATGTTCGCGGTCGGCATGTTGCCCCAGCGCCAGCAGCACCTCAAGTTCTCACGTCCTTACCTCCAAAGCGACATCTATGGTGTGAGCACCAAGAGCAGCCGCGTGGTGCGGCAATGGTCTGACATCGACAAGCCAGGGGTTTTGGTGGGCGTTCAAGCGGGCACCTTCATGGAGCCCGTGATGAAAGCGGCTCTGAAACAAGCCAAGATGGTTGTCGTCGCCCCACCCACCACCAGAGAGCGTGAGCTTGAGGCAGGCCGCATCGACGTCTTCATGACCGACTTTCCCTACAGCCGCCGCTTGTTGAGCAAAGCCGACTGGGCGCAGCTGATTTCGCCGCCAACGGCCTTCAGTGTGCTGCCTTATGGTTACGCCACCAAGCAAGGAGACGACGCATGGGCCGCGCAAATCGATGAGTTTGTCGGTCGAATCCAGCGCGACGGTCGCTTGCAAGCTGCCGCTGCCCGCCACAGCTTGTCGCCTTTGGTGGTCAGCCCCTGAAGGGGCTGTTGAACTTGCCGCTGCTCCCGTCCTCAAGGTTGTTGTCTAACATCGCGGTTCGGTGGCGCAGTGTGTCTGGGCCTGCCGTGTTGGGGGCTGTCCTGACCCTCATCACCTTGGTGAGCTTGTTGCTTTTGGGCGCGTACGAGTACAACGAAGTTCTGGAGACTGACCTGGAGTTGGGTGACCTCCACGCCCGTGTACTGGATGATCATGCCAGCCGTGCAATGGATGGGGCCTCGCTGACCCTCACAGCCCTGTCTCCACAGATGGAAGACACAGACGTTTTCGGTGGATCCGTCCGCGCCAACACCCTGCTGGCACAGCCGTTGGCGGCCATGTCGTACGAGCGCAGTTTGCATCTGCTCGATGAAAC
>CAZHDP010000191.1:0-6537 GCA_964531605.1 uncultured Burkholderiaceae bacterium
ACAGGCTTTGCAAGATGCGCAAGGGGCCTTGGTGGCTGTAGCGGGCCACGCTGCGTTGGTTTTCATGCAGGTAGTCGAGTCGCAGCGATGCTTTCCAGGTCATGGTGGCAGCATACCGTGAACCTGAACTGCTCGCGAGGCGTTCACGTTTTCCAAAATCCGAGGTGCGGCTCGCTGGACTCTTCCAGCAAGGCTGGGCCCGTGCACTCAATGGCGTGGGGGGAGGCGTTGAACACGTCACGGCACGACAGCTCAGCGTCACGCTGCTCTTGTCGCTCCCCGCGAAACACCCGCAAACTGACGGCGTCAATGCCAAAAATGACACGTCGGATGTTGGACCAAAAAATGGCCCCAGCGCACATCACGCAGGGCTCGCCCGACGAATACAGCGTGGCTTGCGCCAGCACCTCACGACTCACCTTGGGACTCACCATGCGCACCGCGTTGGTTTCAGCGTGCCCTGTGCAATCCCCTGTTTCGCTGGTGTTGCAATAGGCTTCGGCCAGCACTGTGCCGTCCGCGCCCACGATCACCGCGCCAAAGGGACGGTTGCCCCGCTCGCGAGCAGTGCGTGACCAATCAATGGCTTGGCGCAGGTAGGTGGCGTCACGGTCGTTCAATGTGGCTTCGGTCATCCCCGCACCGTCCGTTCGGCTTTGCTGGGCAGCATGCTGCGGTTGAACACGCCATCGGGGCTGGGCCGTGTTTTGAGGTTGAAGACGTCCACCACATCGTCCACCTGCTGTTCGAGGTACAGCTTGCGGATGTCGCCCAAACCGTGGTCGTGCGTGTCTGCCGCGGCGACATACTGGCTGGTGATGCGCCACCGCTCCAACTCCACCTTGTCATCCAAGATGGGCTCCCTTTGCTTGGTGGCCGCGATGGCCGCCATGGGGTTGGCCAAGGCTTCCACAATGGCGCGGTTGGTGGCCCGTAAAAAGGCGGCCACCACCTGCGGGCTTTGGGTGACCATCGCGTTGCTGGCCAAGATGGCATTGCCGTAGAGGTTAACGCCTGCATTGGCGTACTGCAGCACCGACAGGTCTTCGAGTTTCAAGCGGGCGAACAATGAAACCGCTGAATCATGGAAGTACGTGGCACCGTCCACATCGCCGCGTACCACCACGTTGTCGCGGGCGCTGAAATCGGTGGTGACCCAATTGAACAGGTCGGCCTTGAGCCGTGCCTTACGCGCCACCATGGGCCACACGCGGCGGGTGGACTCTACCGCTGCAGCGGCAATGCGCTTGCCTTCGAGGCTGCGAAAGTCTGCCGTGATGCCCCGGTCTTTGCGCCCAATGATCGCAAATGGTGCCCGGTTGTAATACTGGTAAACCGCTTGCACCAAAGGTGTGCCGGGTGTCTGTGCATTGAACTCCACCAGCGAACTGATGTCGCCCAACCCCATGTTGTACACGCCGCTGGCAATGCGGGTAATGGAGGCCACTGAACCGGCACCGACATCGATCGTGACGTCCAGGCCTTCTTCTTTGTAATAGCCTTTGTTCAAGGCCAGAAAGAAAGGCGATGTTTGCCCGGTGATGCGAAAGTCCAAGGTGAACTTCACGGGTGTCAACTTGGAGGGCGTTTGTGCATGCACCCAAGGCGTGATGAGTGTTGAAGCACCGGCCAGGGCAGGGGTGAGGAGGAGGTGTCGTCGTTTCATACCAGGGCTAAAGCATTTCGCATGCCACACAGTTCAAACCTGGTTCGAGATTTGCTAGCATCTTCAGCAAGCGTAGAAGCGTTCACCAGCGTTTGCCTGGCCGGAAATTGCGCTTGTTGTCCCTGTCCCTTCAAGGAGCGCTTCATGCTGGTCACCCAACAACCCATCTTTCGCAAGTTCTGGCACGCCGTGATGCCATTGACGGATCTCGCGAAAGGCCCGCAACCCTTCACCCTGCTGGGTCAAGACATCGTCGTCTTTTTGCAAGCGAACGGTGAGCCTGCCGCCTTGCGTGACCGCTGTTGCCATCGCACGGCCAAGCTCTCCAAAGGCTGGTGTGTGAACAAGGAGGGCCAAGCTTGCGGGCAGGGCCACCTGCGCTGCGGTTACCACGGTTGGACCTACGATGGCACCGGTAAAGTGGTCATCATTCCCCAGTACGAGCCTGATCGCCCTGTTCCACCTGATTACAAGACCACGGCCTATGCCTGCAAAGCACGTTACGGCTATGCCTGGGTGGCCTTGGAAGACCCGATCGCGGACATCCCCGAGGTGCCCGAATTTGACGACCCAGCGTTCCGCACCATCTTCCAGTTCCATGAAACCTGGGCCACCAGCCCGATGCGCGCGCTGGAAAACTCTTTCGACAACTCGCACTTCAGCTTTGTGCACCGTGCCACTTTTGGTGTTGCGGCGAGCCCCAAGCCCAGCAAGTATGAGTTGGTCGAGAACGACACCGGTTTTTACGCCGAGACGGTCATCGATGCGGCCAACCCTGAGAAATTCAGGCGCATCAGTGGGGTGAGCGATGCCATCACCCAGCGCCACATGCGCAACGCATACTTTCTGCCGTTTTCGAGGCGCCTCGACATCGAGTACCCATCGGGCATCCGGCACATTATCATCAACTGCTTCACCCCCATCGACGATGGGCACATCAAGCTGTGCCAATGGCTGTTCCGCAACGACACCGAGGCCGACTGCCCCGCCCAGATGCTGATTGATTTCGATGCTGAAATCACGCGCGAGGACAAAGACATTCTGGAGAGCACCGATCCCGATGCGGTGGTGGACTTGCGCCGCCGAGGGGTGGAGTACTCGATGGACTCAGACCGTCCTGGCATCTTGATCCGCAAAAAGCTCATGGAGTTACTTGCGCGACACGGCGAGGCCGAAATCCACCGCTGACCGTGGTGTTCTGGGGCAAGATGCGGCGATGGCACCTTCCCCCACAACGCTTGCCGCGGAACCCCACGCCACGGTGCTGGCGAAGCAGATTTTGAAGCTGGCAGCGCCGACCACCTCGCTCGCTGCGCTTCAGTTGGTCGCTCAGTTGATCGAGACCGCGCTGGCGGCCCGCCAAGGCACGGCAGCTTTGGCCGGGTGGGCGGTGATCTTGCCTTTCTCGCTGTTGATGCACCAAATGTCCACAGGCGCGATGGGCGGTGGTGTGGTCGCAGCGATTGCCCAAGCCTTGGGCGCACAGCGGCGTGAGTTGGCAGCCTCGATGGTGTTGCACGCCCTCATCATTGCTGCAGTGGGCGGGCTGACCTTTGCTGTGGGCCTGTCCTGTTTTGGTGGACTGATGCTGGAGGCCGTGGCGGGTGCACCGTCAGCCGCTGCCGCCACGGCTTATGCGGTCTGGCTCTTTGGTGTGGGGGCTGTGCCCGTTTGGTTGACCAACACGTTGGCTTCGGTGCTGCGTGGTGGAGGGCGCCATGCACTCGCCGCACGCACTTTGGTGGTCATGTGGTTGGTGTACCCCCCACTGGCGTGGTTTTTGGCTGAGCCCTTGGGCATGGGGCTCACCGGCTTGGCGATGGCGTTCGCGATGGTGTCGTGGGTTGCCGCAGTGGTCATGTTGGTGATCGTCATGCGGGGTGGGGCAGGGTTTGTGCCCACGTTGCGAGCACGGCCTGAATGGGCTTTGTTCAAGCGCATTTTGTCGGTGGGGGCTGTGGCCTGTGTGCTGGCCACCATTTCCAACCTCACCACGATTTTGGTCACGGCCCAGTTGCGCCATTTTGGGACGGTCGCGGTGGCCGCGTACGGTGTGTCTGCCCGGTTGGAATTCATGATGATTCCGTTGTCGTTTGGCATCGGTGCGGCCCTTACCGCTTTGGTGGGCCGTGCTGTGGGGGCGGGGGAGTGGCGTACCGCGCGTCGCCTGGCCTGGATTGGCGGGGTCATGGCATTTGTTGTGACGGGTTTGGTCGGGTTGGCGGTGAGTTTTTCGCCTTTGGCTTTTGTCAGTCTCTTCACGTCGGATGCCGAGGTCGCCAAGATCGCCGCTTTGGCCCTGAGCTACATTGGCCCCGCGTTTGGCGGCTTTGGTTTGGGCATGTGCATGTATTTCGCCGCCATGGGTGCGCACCGCATGGCGTGGCCTGTGGTGGCCGCGTTGGCCCGCATCACCTTGGCCGTTGGCCTGGGCAGCGTGCTGGCCAATCAGTTTGGCATGGGCATGGCTGGCCATTTTTTGGGCGTGGCCCTGGGGATCACAGCCTATGGCATCTTTGCCGCCGCAGGCGTGCGTCGGGGTGTTTGGTCGGCCAAAGTGGCCCCTTGATCTCAGGGCACGATGGTGGTGAACAGGTAGACCGCAAAGATCACCAGGTGCACCGTGCCTTGCAGCACGGTCGTGCGACCCGTGCCCAACGACAGCGTGGTCACAAACAGCGACAGCAGCAGTAACACAGACGACTTGGTGTCCAGCCCCAATGTCAAGGTCCACCCCGTCAGCAAAGACACCACGGCCACGGCAGGTATCGTGAGTCCGATGCTCGCCAAGGCTGAGCCCAGCGCCAAATTGAGGCTGGTTTGCAAGCGGTTGACCCGTGCGGCACGCAGCGCAGCCAAACCCTCAGGCAGCAACACCACCGTGGCGATGATGACGCCCACCAGCGCCTTGGGCGCGCCCATTGCCGCCACTGTGGATTCGATCGTGGGTGCCAAGGATTTGGCCAACAAGACCACCGCGACGAGGCAGGTCAGCAACAAGCCGGTGCTGATCCAGGTCACGGCCGAGCTGGGCGGTGGCGCATGGCTGTCTTCGTCTCCGGTAGACTCCGTTGGCAAAAAATAATCCCGGTGCCTGATGGCCTGTACCAGCACAAACGTGCCGTACAGCACGACCGACACCACGGCAATGAACCCCAGCTGGCTCGGGCTGTAGACCGGACCGGGCACCGTGGTGGTGTAGTTGGGCAAGATCATGGTCAATACCGCGATAGACGCCAGTGTGGCGAGCGATGCACTGACCCCGTACAGACCGAAGGTTTGCTCTTTGAAGCGACTGCCACCCACCAGCAGGCACAAACCCACCATGCCGTTGAGGATGATCATCACCGCAGCGAACACCGTGTCTCTGGCCAATGCCGCCGTGCTGGGGCCGCCTGTCAGCATCAGCGAGACGATCAATGCGACTTCGATCACCGTCACTGCCAGCGCCAGCACCAGCGTGCCGTAGGGTTCACCAATGCGGTGTGCGATCACTTCTGCATGGTGAACCGCTGCCAGCACACAGGCAAACAGGCCCACGGTCAAGGCCAGAGCGTTCCACAGCCCTGAGGTGGACAAAAACCCCAGTGCAAGGCCACCCAGCAAGAGTCCTCCAACAAGTGGGGCCCCTACGGTCCAACGGGGAAGAAGAGGGATGTGTTTCATGCAGTCGGTTTCCAGAAAAGCCAATGATCAGTTGAATTGACGACAGAATACCTTGCAGTTTGCCGGATTGCCCAGCCTAACTCATGGGCATACTGTGCCAATGACTATTCACGCCCACCCTTGGTTGATCAGCTTGGTGCTGTCGGGACTGCTTGCCGCCTGTGGCGGCGGTGGATCGAGCACCACCAGCACCACCACATCGACAGCCACCACGCCGAGTACCAGCACTTCAACGTCCAGTACAACGACCACATCCACGCCCACCACGTCGACAACGACACCGGTCACCAGCACACCGACGGTCACGGTGGCCAACCCCACCACGACCACCAGCGTGACGCCTGTCGACCCGGGTACGTCGGTGTTGACAGGGGTGGCCTCCATCGGGGCGCCGCTCATGGGCGCGACGGTGCGCATTGTCGATGGCAAAGGCGCTCAAGTCCTCATGGTCAATGCGGCTGGGACCAAGGTGCCCTCGGTGCAGACCAGCACTGCTGATGGTTCTTACCGAGCGGTGCTGGCCACCGCAACCCCGTCTTTGCCCTTGATGATCCAGGCTGCGGGTGTGGACTCTGCAGGCCTGCCTGTGGTGCTGCACTCGATGCTCAACACCAGCACCTTGCCTCAACTGTCCAACATCTCGCCGATGACCGACGCGGTGGTGGCCCAAGTGCTTGGCGCGATGCCACAGACCGTGTTTGCCAATGCGGTGAATTCCACGGCCACGATGTCTTTGTTGGGCAGTGTGACTGCCGTCACATCGGCATCTGAGCAAATCAAAACGATCGCCAAAACCAGCTTCACCGACGTCAAGATCACCGACACCAAAACGGTAGATTTTTTCCGCGACGAAACCTTTCGCGCCAACAAACTGGGCTTGGATGCCGTCATTGAAGGCTTGAAAGCCCAGATCATCACGGACAAAGCGGGCAGTGACCAACTCCAGCTGAGCAACAAGTTTTTGGCCCCAGGTACGGTGGAAGTGAAGATCGATTTGCCGACCGCGCGTGCCGAATTGCTCAAAGGCACCACCGGGTCGGTGCTCAAAGCCATCACGTCCACGACCAAAGTGGTGTCGAGCCCGCACAAACTCCACTTGGGTTACGTGAGTGTGTTGGACGATTTGACGGTGGCCCTGAACAAGATGATTGCGGAGAACACCTCGTTCGCCAGTTCTGCCATCGCGGCGTCGGTGTTCCAAAATG
>CAZHDP010000192.1:0-6515 GCA_964531605.1 uncultured Burkholderiaceae bacterium
AAGAATCGTTCAACTCCATCTACATGATGGCCGACTCTGGCGCTCGCGGTTCTGCTGCGCAGATCCGTCAGTTGGCGGGCATGCGGGGTCTGATGGCCAAACCAGACGGCTCCATCATTGAAACGCCTATCAAGGCGAACTTCCGTGACGGTTTGAACGTGCTGGAGTACTTCATCTCCACCCACGGTGCACGTAAGGGCTTGGCTGACACGGCGTTGAAAACCGCCAACTCTGGCTACCTCACGCGTCGTCTGGTGGACGTGACCCAAGACTTGGTCGTGACCGAGTTGGATTGCGGCACCAGCGATGGTTCATTGATGCGCGCCATCGTCGAAGGCGGTGAAGTCATTGAATCTCTGCGTGACCGCATTTTGGGCCGTACCGCAGCCGAAGACGTGCTGCACCCAGAAGACCGCTCGGTGCTGGCCACCGCAGGCGCGATGCTGGACGAAGACCTCATCGACGAACTCGAAGTTGCGGGTGTTGACGAAGTCAAGGTTCGCACGGCACTGACCTGTGAAACCCGCTTCGGCCTGTGCGCCAAGTGCTACGGTCGCGATTTGGGCCGCGGTGGTCTGGTCAACAACGGTGAAGCTGTCGGCGTGATTGCTGCCCAGTCCATCGGTGAACCTGGCACCCAGCTGACCATGCGTACCTTCCACATCGGTGGTGCGGCTTCCCGTGCGGCGATTGCCTCCAGCGTGGAAGCCAAGTCCAGCGGTCTGATTGGCTTCAACGCCACGATGCGTTACGTGACCAACAGCAAGGGCGAGTTGGTGGTGATTTCCCGTTCTGGCGAGATCGTCATTCACGACGAGCATGGCCGTGAGCGTGAGCGCCACAAAGTGCCATACGGTGCGATCTTGTCGGTCAAGGCCGACCAGAGCATCAAAGCTGGCGTCGTGCTGGCCAACTGGGACCCATTGACCCGACCCATCATCACCGAATTCGCGGGTAAGACCCAGTTCGAAAACGTTGAAGAAGGTCTGACCGTCGCCAAGCAGGTTGACGAGGTGACGGGTCTGTCTACCCTGGTGGTGATCGATCCCAAGCGCCGCGGCTCTGCCAAGGTGGTCCGTCCTCAGGTCAAACTGATCGACGGTAACGGCCACGAAGTGAAGATCCCTGGCACCGACCACTCGGTGACCATTGGCTTCCAGATCGGCTCGCTGATCCAGGTGCGTGATGGCCAAGACGTGGGCCCAGGCGAAGTGCTGGCCCGTATCCCGGTCGAAGGTCAAAAGACCCGCGACATTACCGGCGGTCTGCCGCGTGTGGCCGAGTTGTTTGAAGCCCGCTCACCCAAAGACAAGGGCATGCTCGCAGAAATGACCGGTACCGTGTCGTTCGGTAAAGAGACCAAAGGCAAGGTTCGCTTGCAGATCACCGACCCTGAAGGCAAGGTCTGGGATGAACTGATCCCCAAGGAAAAGAACATCCTGGTGCACGAAGGCCAAGTGGTCAACAAGGGCGAGTCCGTGGTGGACGGCCCCGCCGATCCACAAGACATCTTGCGCCTATTGGGTTCCGAAGAGCTCGCCCGCTACATCGTCGACGAAGTGCAGGACGTTTACCGTTTGCAAGGCGTGAAGATCAACGACAAGCACATTGAAGTGATCGTGCGCCAGATGCTGCGCCGTGTGGTGGTCGAGAACTCTGGTGACACCAACTACATTGCCGGTGAACAGGTCGAACGCAGCGAGATGCTCAACACCAACGACGCTCTGCGCGCCGAAGGCAAGATCCCCGCGACGTTCACCAACCTGTTGCTGGGCATCACCAAGGCATCGCTGTCCACCGACTCGTTCATCTCTGCGGCTTCCTTCCAGGAAACCACCCGCGTGCTGACCGAAGCTGCCATCATGGGCAAGCGCGACGAACTGCGTGGCTTGAAAGAGAACGTCATCGTTGGCCGTTTGATCCCTGCGGGTACTGGTTTGGCTTACCACCAAGCTCGCAAGGCGAAAGACTTGATGGACGAAGCAGAACGCCGTGCCATTGCCGAAGCCGAAGAGCAATCATTGGCGGACGACCAGGCCGAAGGCGCAGAAGCTGCCGTCGCTGAGTCTGGCTCGAGTGAGAGTGCTGCTGCCGCTGACTAAGCGCTAGCGCACCCAGACGCCCCAACACCCAGTCACTGGGTTTGGGGCGTTTTTTTATGGAATACCCGATCATGAATCGACCTCACACCCCTGCACCCAACGCCAAGCCTGTGGCTGGCGCGGTTCCCCTGTGGCAGCAATTGCAGGCCACTGCACGGGTGCTGCAAGCTGTGCGCGCTGGCCAATCAACAACCCGCGCACTGCCTGATGTTGACCGGGCATTGAGGCCGGGGGTGCAGTCGCAGATCTTTACCGTGTTGCGTCACTTGGGGCGCGCTCAAGCCATCCGCCAACAGCTGGCACGCAAAGCGCCGCCGCCGTTGCCCGACGCGCTGCTGTGCACTGCACTGGCATTGGCGGGTGCACCCGATGCGCCGTATGAAGCCTATGTGTTGGTGGATCAAGCGGTTGAAGCCGCCAAACGCAGCCCCGCCATGCGGCCCCAGGCCAACTTCATCAACGCCTGTCTGCGACGCTACCTCCGCGAAGCCGAGGCACTGCACAAAGCCACGGACAACGATCCCGTGGCCCGGTGGAACCATCCACAGTGGTGGATTGATGCGCTCCAAAAAGACCATCCCCAGCAATGGGAGTCCCTTTTGCAAGCGAACAACCGCCATCCTCCCATGAGCTTGCGGGTGAATGCCCGAAAAATGCCGTTTCGGCAATACCAGCAAGCATTGTCTGCTACAGATATTGAAGCGACAGAGGCTGTCACAGGACCGCATCACTTGGGTTTGTCGCTGAGCAAGGCTTTGCCTGTTGATGCCATTCCTGGGTTTGGCGAGGGTTGGTTTTCCGTTCAGGATTTGGCGGCGCAGATGGCTGCACCCCTGTTGCTGGAAGGCACGTCGCCCCGCCGTATTTTGGATGCCTGTGCGGCGCCCGGTGGTAAAACGGCGCACCTGCTTGAGCTGACCGATGCCCATGTCCTGGCCTTGGATGTTGACCCTGAACGTTGTGCGCGCATCCACCAGAACCTGGCCCGCTTGGGCCTGAGTGCCCAAGTGCTTGCGGCCGATGCCGGCGAACCCGAGCGGTGGTGGGATGGGCAGTTGTTCGATGCCGTTTTGCTCGATGCGCCTTGCACGGCGTCCGGCATTGTCCGCAGGCATCCAGACGTGCGGTGGCTGCGACGGCCAACAGATGTGGCGCAATTGGCCGCGATCCAAACCAAACTGCTGCGTACCCTGTGGCCCTTGGTTCGACCGGGCGGTCGCTTGCTTTATTGCACGTGTTCGGTGTTCAAGGCCGAGGGCCAGCATCAGGTCGAAACGTTTCTTGCACACAACACCGATGCCAGATTACTGCCTTCTCCAGGTCATTTGCTGCCAGCGGCTGAAGCGATGAGCCCAGAGCTCCGGGACAATCAACAGGGTGACTTTGACGGATTTTTTTACGCCTTGTTTGAAAAAGCAGCGACTTGATGCGCTGCCGGGTGCGTTCGGCCTCATTTTGGCGCAGTTGTGCAAGCTGAACGCATGGCTGTTTTGCTGTGTGCTGACGTTGGGTCTGCTCACGGTCTCTGCCTCCGTCCGTGCGGAAAGTGCTTTGGCCGAATTGTCCAGTTTTGACCTGGAGCGTTCGGAGGAAGGCGTTTTTGTGTCCGCTGTGGTGAAGTTGGACCTGCCTTCTGTCGTGGAAGACGTCTTGCGCAAAGGCATTCCGGTCTATTTTGTTGCTGAGGCCGAACTTCGGCGTGACCGTTGGTATTGGACTGACAAGCGGATCAGCATGACGACGCGGCACTTGCGTCTGGCCTACCAGCCTCTGTTGCGGCGTTGGCGTCTTCAAGTGGCTGCCAATCCGATCGGTAACAACGGCTTGGGCGTGGCGTTGAACCAAAACTTTGAGTCTTTGCCTGATGCGTTGTCCTCTATTCAACGCTTGTCTCGCTGGAAGATTGCCGATGCGTCGTTGCTGGAGGCGGATGCCAAATACAACGTTGACTTTCAATTTCGGCTGGACGTGTCCCAGCTGCCCAGACCGTTTCAAATCGGGGCGCTGGGTCAATCGGAATGGACCTTGTCGGTAGCGCGAAACCAAAAAATCCCTTCTGAGGCCACGCGGTGAGCAGCATGGGCAAGTCGGTCGACAAAGGGAGTGCGCCGACCGTTCGCACCTCACGTGCACTCAGTTGGGCGATGGGGGTGACAGCGGCCGCCATGACCGGGGTGGGTCTGGTGTTGCTGTTCCTGCTGACCCAAGCCACGAACAACCGCGAACTGTACGAAAAGAACTATGAACGCCTTTTCGTCTTGAACGTAGCGGTCGCAACCCTGTTGTTTCTGGTCATCGGGTGGGTGACGGTCAGGTTGCTGATGCGCTTGAGGTTGGGCAAGTTTGGCAGCCGTTTGCTGGTGAAGTTGGCCGCGATTTTCGTGCTGGTGGGTGTCGTGCCTGGCGTGCTGATATACGTCGTGTCCTACCAATTTGTCTCTCGTTCGATTGAGAGCTGGTTCGATGTCAAGGTCGAAGGTGCATTGGACGCTGGCCTCAACTTGGGGCGAGCTACCTTGGACACGTTGACGGAAGATTTGTCAGGCAAAGCCCGCGTCGCATCGACACAACTCAGCGAGCGTTCTGACGCCGGTGCAGGGTTGACGGTCGAGCGCTTGCGAGAGCAAATGGCAGTGACAGACGTGATTTTGTGGAGCAGCAGTGGCCAGTTGATTGCCAGCGCTGGGCAATCACGGTTTCAACTGAACCCCGAGCGGCCCACCGCCCAGCAAATACGCACTGTGCGAACGCAGCGTGTGGTCGCTTTGGTGGAAGGCCTGGACGAGCAATCGCTGAGTAACCTGTCCAACGGCACAGCCTACGCCCGTGTGAAGGTGCTCGCATGGGTCGGCAGCGGGAGTTTGGGGCTGCTGGCCGAACCCCGGGTGCTCCAGATCACACAGGTGTTGTCACCGACGTTGGTGGCCAATTTGGCTGCCGTTCAAGAAGCGAACCGGGAATACCAAGAGCGCGCGTTGGCCCGCAGTGGCTTGCGCCGCATGTACATCGGCACACTGACCTTGAGTCTGTTTTTAGCGGTGTTTGGTGCGGTGTTGTTGGCCGCATTTTTAGGCAATCAGATTGCCCGTCCGTTGTTGGTGCTTGCGGAGGGGGTTCGCGAGGTGGCCGCGGGCAATTTGAGACCCAAACCTGTGTTGGCTGGCAAAGATGAACTGGCTGGCCTGACGCGATCGTTCTCGTTGATGACCCAGCAACTCGCCGATGCGAGGGGCACGGTAGAAAAAAGCATGGACGAGGTGGTCGCCGCCAGAAGCAACCTGCAAACCATCTTGGACAATTTGACGGCCGGTGTGATCGTGTTGAACGCAGACGGGGTCATCCAAACCTCTAACCCTGGCGCGACCCGGGTGCTGCGTGCGCCGTTGGCTGCGTATGAAGGCCAGGCGTTGACCGCCATTCCCGGTTTGCAGGCTTTCGCTGAAGGTGTTCAAGCCCAGTTCGACGATTTTTTGCGGGAGCGCAATCAGCATGCTGTTGACCATTGGCAAGCCTCTTTTGAATTGAACGCTTCGACCGCTGACCTGTCCGCCAGTGCGATCACGTTGGTCGCCCGAGGGGCTGAATTGCCGGATGCCCTGCGCCTCTTGGTGTTGGATGACATTTCGGAAATCGTGTCTGCGCAACGCAGCCAAGCATGGGGTGAGGTGGCTCGTCGACTGGCCCATGAAATCAAAAACCCCCTCACACCGATCCAGTTGTCCGCTGAACGCTTGGAAATGAAGCTGGAAAGCAAGCTGGATGGGCCCGAGTTGGCGGTGCTGAAAAAGTCAGTCAAAACCATCGTTGACCAAGTGGACGCCATGAAGCGCTTGGTCAACGATTTCCGTGATTACGCAAGACTGCCCTCTGCAGACCTGAAGCCTGTGGACCTCAATGCCTTGATTGAAGACGTGTTGTACCTCTATGGTGATGACGCCACGGCTTTGCAGGTGCCCGTACAGTTGGCGTTAGACCCCGAGTGTCCGCCTGTCCAAGGCGATGCGCAGCAGCTCCGGCAGGTGCTCCACAACCTGTTGCAGAACGCTCAGGATGCCTCGGAGTCGGCCATGGCTGAAGGACATCCAGGCACCGTCACGTTGATGACCCAGTACGCCAAAGGTCGAGAACGGGTCCGATTGGTGGTCCGTGACACCGGTCCTGGGTTTCCTGCGGACATCCTCAAGCGCGCCTTTGAGCCTTACATCACCACCAAAGCCAAAGGCACAGGCTTGGGGCTGGCCGTTGTGAAAAAAATCGCAGATGACCATGGCGCACGCATCACCATTGCGAACCAAGTCGTGGACGGTGTCATCCAGGGCGCGCAAGTGTCGCTATCATTCAACATTTCTGCAACACGTTTGCCCGATGCTGGGTTGTCGGTGTTGTGACGCACGACAGGGTGAACCGTGCAGT
>CAZHDP010000193.1:0-6504 GCA_964531605.1 uncultured Burkholderiaceae bacterium
TTTCAACTGCGTACCAGCCTCCAATTCGATCAACGTGGTCACGGGCTGCCCATCACCACGACCACCAGGCAAGGAGGCAACGGGCACAGAATACACCCGCCCATTGCTGCCAAAGACCAGCAAAACATCGACGGTACGGCACTCAAATGCGCCGTACAGGCCATCCCCCGCCTTGAAGCTGTACTCTTGGGCATGGCCCAGGCCTCGCTCTTTGGCCCAGCCTTTTTGAGCACGAACCCAGCCCTTTTCGGACACCACCACCGTCACCGGCTCGTCGATCACTTTGACTTCGACCACAGCTCGCTTTTCCGCCTGAATGAGCGTACGGCGGGCGTCGGCAAACTGTTTGGCATCGCCCTCGATTTCTTTGACCATCAAGCGACGCAACGCGGCTGGACTGCCAAGGACTTCCTCCAAACGGCCTTGTTCCTCGCGCAGACTGAGCAACTCTTGTTCGATTTTGATCGCTTCAAGCCGTGCCAACTGCCGCAGGCGGATCTCCAGAATGTCCTCTGCTTGGCGGTCACTCAAATTGAAACGGGCAATCAAGGCCGATTTGGGCTCGTCGGACTGGCGAATGATCGCGATGACCTCGTCAATGTTCAACAAGACAATCTGTCGACCTTCGAGGATGTGGATGCGGTCAAGCACTTTGTCCAGACGGTGCTGTGATCGACGCTGCACCGTGGTTTGACGAAAAGCGATCCACTCCTGCAGCATTTGACGCAGAGACTTCTGCGCAGGTTTGCCGTCCAAACCGACCATCGTGAGGTTGATCGGTGAAGAACTTTCAAGGCTGGTGTGGGCCAGTAACGTGGTGATGAGTTCAGACTGCCCAATGCGGCTGGTCTTGGGCTCGAACACCAAGCGTACCGCAGCGTCCTTGTTGGACTCGTCACGCACCACGTCCAACACCGCCAGCACGGTGGCCTTGACCTGTGTCTGCTCTTGCGACAAGGCCTTTTTGCCTGATTTGATTTTGGGGTTGGTCAGCTCTTCAATTTCTTCCAACACCCGTTGCGTGCTGACGCCAGGGGGCAGCTCCGTCACGACCAGCTGCCATTGGCCCCGTGCGAGTTCTTCAATTTTCCAGCGGGCTCGCACTTTCAACGAACCTCGCCCCGTTCGATAGGCGTCGGCAATCTCAGCCGGTGAGCTGATGATCTGCCCGCCACCAGGGTAGTCTGGCCCGGGCAATACGGCCCACAGTTCGTCGTCACTGAGCTGGGGATTTTTGATCAAAGCTACACAAGCATCGGCAACTTCTCGCAGGTTGTGGCTTGGAATTTCAGTCGCCAAGCCCACGGCAATGCCGCTGGCACCGTTGAGCAGGTTGAACGGCAAACGGGCAGGAAGCTGGCGAGGTTCTTCGGTAGACCCATCGTAATTGGGCACAAAATCGACGGTGCCCTCATCGATCTCGCTCATCAACAATGAGGTGATACGCGCAAGACGAGCCTCGGTGTACCGCATGGCTGCAGCGCCATCACCGTCTCGACTGCCAAAGTTGCCCTGGCCATCAATCAGGGGGTAACGTTGCGAGAAGTCTTGCGCCATGCGCACCAAGGCGTCGTATGCCGCCTGGTCGCCGTGAGGGTGGAATCGACCCAACACATCGCCGACCACGCGTGCACTTTTAACGGGCTTGGCGCCATTGACGCCGTTGGCGCCGCCAAAGCCCAGCCCCATCCGCGACATGGAGTACAAAATCCGCCGCTGCACAGGTTTTTGACCATCGCAGACATCCGGGAGAGCTCGCCCTTTCACCACACTGAGGGCGTATTCCAAATAAGCGCGTTGGGCATAAGAGGCCAAATTCAGCGAGTCATCACCACCCTCCGTCAATTCAGACGCGGGGGAGGTGGGCGGGGGAGGCAAATCGAAGAGATCGGTCATCGGGTCAGAGGCTCATCTCAAGTTCAGGGTTCAAAGTTCAGTTCGGCACTGCGGGCAGAGGGGGTGTCTAAAGCCAGCAATGGGGTGATCATGTTGCCGCGCCCTTTGGCGCCTCCAACCAGGAGAGCCCCGCGAGGCGCGCCAGGCACATCGCCCCGGAAAGCCGTTGACGCACCTGCGGGCGCACCGCCTTGTTGGGACTTTCGGGACTCTGCGACAGCCGCAGGAGGTTTCAGCACGCCATAGAGCTGCATCACCGTTTTGACATAGTCTTGGGTTTCTTTGTAGTTAGGCACTTTGTTGCCCGCCCGTTGCACGGCACCTTCACCGGCGTTGTAAGCTGCCAGCGCCAACTCCAGTCGACCTGGAAACAGGTTGATCAGATAACGCAAGTAGCGGCTGCCCGTTTTGATGTTGGTTTGAGGATCTGTCAGTTTTTTGGCCAAGGGGGTCAACGCATCACCTGTCACACCATAGCGCTCAGCCGTGGCGGGCATGATTTGCATCAGCCCGACGGCGCCTTTCGGGGACACCACCTGGGCATCAAAACCCGATTCGGTGGCAATCAGCGCTTGCAACAACTCCACATCGATGTTGTAGGTGTTTGCGGCATCTTTCATGACGTGCTTCACCCCTTTATAGCTGGGGGAAACTTCAAAAAATGCCAACAATTTGGGGGCAAGCTTGGGCACAGCCACTGGCCGAGGGTAATCGTCAACCTGCAGCTCTTTTGGAGCGTCACCCGCTTGTGGCTTGGCATTGGAGCGAAAAAACAACTCATAACGGTCGTCCACTTTTTCAGCAGCGAAATGAGGCGTGCCTTTGTCATCCAGGTACCCCCATACGTCCGCCCAAGCGGTGCCGCTCAACATCGCGAGCAGCAGAACGCCAAACCAGCACCTCAATTGCATCATGTTGGGTCGCGATCAGACGTCGATTTCGACGGAATCACCATGCAACTCCATCAGCTCGCGGCGGGACGCAGCCTCACCTTTGCCCATGAGTTTGGTGATCAGGTTTTCGGTTTGCGAAAAGTCCCATGAGCCCAGTTGCACGGGCAACAAGCGACGCGTGTCAGGATTCAGGGTGGTGTCCCACAACTGCTCGGCACTCATTTCCCCCAAGCCTTTGAAACGGCTGATGCTCCAAGCACCTTCCCGCACGCCATCCTTGCGCAATTTGTCCAAGATAACGGTCAATTCCCCGTCATCCAGCGCATACATTTTGGTGGCTGGCTTTTTGCCTCGGGCTGGCGCATCGACCCGGAACAAAGGCGGTCGGGCAACGAACACATGGCCCGCGTCGATGAGCTTCGGAAAGTGACGGAAAAACAGGGTAAGCAGCAGCACCTGGATGTGCGAGCCGTCAACGTCAGCGTCACTCAGAATGCACACTTTGCCGTATCGAAGCCCGCTCAGGTCGGGCGGGTCATTGGGGCCGTGTGGATCAACACCAATGGCCACTGCGAGGTCGTGTATTTCAGTGTTGGCAAACAAGCGGTCACGCTCGACTTCCCAGGTGTTCAACACCTTACCTCTCAGTGGCAAGACCGCTTGGCTCTCTTTGTCGCGCCCCATCTTGGCGCTGCCACCGGCCGAGTCGCCCTCAACCAAAAACACCTCATTGTGGGCCAAGTCTTTGCTTTCGCAATCGGTCAACTTGCCTGGCAACACTGCAACCCCCGAGCCTTTTCGCTTTTCGACTTTTTGACCGGCGCGTTGACGGGATTGCGCTGCTTTGATGGCCAATTCGGCGAGCTTTTTGCCGTATTCCACGTGCTCGTTGAGCCACAACTCCAAACTAGGGCGCACAAAGCTGGACACCAAGCGCACGGCGTCACGTGAATTCAGTCGCTCTTTGATTTGCCCTTGAAATTGAGGGTCCAAGACTTTGGCGCTCAACACATAGCTGGCACGTGCAAACACGTCTTCTGGCAACAGTTTCACACCCTTCGGCAGGAGACTGTGAAGCTCAATGAAGCTTTTCACTGCGGTGAAAAGACCATCTCGCAAACCGCTCTCGTGGGTGCCGCCAGCACTCGTTGGGATCAAATTGACATAGCTTTCACGCACTGGCTGACCCTCTTCGGTGAAAGCGACGCACCAAGAGGCGCCCTCGCCTTCCGCAAAGCTGTCATGCGAACCATCGGCATGGCCTTCACCCTCAAACAAAGGAATGACAGGATCAACACTCAAACTTTGCTCAAGGTAGTCCCGCAGGCCCCCTTTGTACTGCCAGGACTGGGTTTCTTTGGTCTTCTCATTGACCAAACTCACGGCCACCCCAGGCATCAACACGGCCTTGGAACGCAACAGATGGGTCAACTCTCCCATTGGCAAGACTTGAGACTCGAAGTACTTGGCGTCTGGCCACACACGCACAGAAGTGCCTTGCTTTCGATCACCCTCGCCCGCGGCTCGAACCAGCAGGGGCTCGGTCACGTCACCCCCTTCGAACGTCAATTTGGCCACTTTGCCATCGCGGTATGAGGCGGCTTCAAGCCGTTTGGCCAAGGCGTTGGTCACACTCACGCCCACACCATGCAGGCCACCAGAAAAGCTGTAGGCCCCGCCTTTGCCCTTGTCGAACTTGCCTCCAGCATGAAGGCGCGTGAATACCAGTTCAATGACGGGTGCGTTTTCCTCAGGATGCATCCCGAAGGGGATGCCTCGACCATCGTCATCTATGCTGACTGCGCCGTCCTGGTGCAAGGTCACTTTGATTTTTTTGCCATGCCCGGCCAGAGCTTCGTCTGCGGAATTGTCCAGAACCTCTTGGATGATGTGCAACGGATTGTCTGTCCGGGTGTACATGCCAGGACGCTGCTTCACGGGCTCCAGGCCTTTGAGGACGCGGATGGAGCCTTCTGAATAGTCGGTAGGGAGCTTGGTTGCCATGCGCGGGATTGTAGCGGGACGCGCCGACTTTCACTGGATATAAAATCAGTTATCACCCCATCGGATGGTGCAGGTACCTGCCGAGACAGGCGAATGACCTGACATTCGTTAAAGTCTTGCCCATGACCACATCTTCAGCCTCAACTTCAAACACGACACTGTCACTGACCCAAGTGCTGGTCTGTGGCGCCACCATCGTCACACTGTCCATGGGCGTGCGACATGGCTTTGGTCTGTGGTTGCAACCCGTTACCCAAGCACAGGGCTGGAGCCGTGAAACCTTCGCGTTTGCGATGGCCATTCAGAACCTGATGTGGGGCCTGACAGGCATTTTCGCGGGCATGTTGGCGGACAAACTGGGGGCGTTCAAAGTGATTATTGCGGGAGCCCTGCTGTACAGCCTGGGACTGTTTGGCATGGCCCATGCGCCGACCCCCTTGCTGTTCACCGCCACGGCTGGTGCGCTCATTGGCATGGCACAAGCTGGTACCACTTACGCCGTGATTTACGGGGTGATAGGTCGGAATGTGTCACCAGATCGACGGTCTTGGGCCATGGGTATCGCGGCGGCAGCGGGCTCATTTGGGCAGTTTTTGATGGTGCCGACCGAAGGCTTTCTGATCAGCAACTTGGGTTGGCAACAAGCATTGGTGGCGCTGGGAGCTGCGGTGTTGTTGATCGTGCCTTTGGCGTGGGGACTGCGTGAGCCAGGGTTCGCCGGCGGTGCATCAATCCAGCGCGAACAGTCCATTTTGCAGGCGCTGAGAGAGGCCTTCAAATACCCGAGCTTCCAACTGCTGATGGCAGGCTATTTTGTGTGCGGTTTCCAAGTGGTGTTCATTGGTGTGCACATGCCCAGCTATCTGAAAGACAAGGGCTTGTCCCCGCAGGTCGCCAGCTACGCACTGGCATTGATCGGTCTTTTCAATGTGTTTGGCACCTACATTGCCGGCTCACTGGGGCAACGCATGGCCAAAAAGAACATCTTGTCGTTCATCTATTTCGCCCGGTCAGTGGCCATCAGCTTGTTTCTTTTGGCGCCACTCACCCCCACCAGTGTGTACATTTTTGCCAGTTGCATGGGCTTGCTCTGGCTGTCGACCGTGCCGCCCACCAATGCGGCGATTGCACAGATTTTTGGCATCCAACATTTGTCCATGCTGAGTGGTTTCGTGTTTTTCAGCCATCAAATTGGCAGCTTCATGGGGGTATGGCTTGGTGGCGTGTTCTACGACAAATTGGGAAACTACGACTTGGTGTGGTACCTGTCCATCGCGTTGGGTGTGTTTGCCGGATTGGTCAATCTGCCGGTGAAAGAGTCACCCATCCATCGAACAGCCCATCCCAAGGGACAGGCTGCCTGAACATGACCTCCCCACTCGCCTTGCGATCCCTCAGACATTGGGCATTTGGGCTGTTGATTTGCGGCACATTGGCAGGCGTGTTTGTGCTTTACACCGATCCCAACTTTTTGGTTTTGCTTGCCAATCAAGTTTGGGCATGCTTTTGAACACCCTGAGCAGACCACACGAGCACATGAACTTGCATGACCATCCCGAACCATCCGAGTGGATCCGCCGTTGGAGTCACCTGATCCCGCCACACAGCCATGTCTTGGACGTGGCTTGTGGTCAAGGACGACACATGCGTTGGTTCAAAGAACAAGGCCATGTTGTCACTGGGGTGGACCGGTCCGTGCAAGCGTTGGAGA
>CAZHDP010000194.1:0-6503 GCA_964531605.1 uncultured Burkholderiaceae bacterium
ACGCAATGGGCTTGTCCAAGTCACGTTGATGGCAGACCAAGCCATTGAAGTCGTGGCCAAATTCGATGTGGCAGTTGAACAGTTTGCGGTGCAGACTCAAATCAGAAGGCGCTGAATGTGCAAAATAAACTCGCTCGGGTACCCAGTCGTCACCCAGCAATACCCGGATGATGCGCGTCAACGCGCCAATCGAAAGCTCGATGGCCTGTCGGTTAGGCCCAGCCTGAAGGCGCGTGTCGTCATGCAGCAGCAAATCATCGCGGATGGTGGCGTAGCCGCCTTCCTCGTCCAGTGTGAGGTACAGCGATTCGTTGTGGGCACGCATGTAACGTGTCATCACCTCAAGCGCATGGCGCAGGGTGGGCGCATCACGCGTGACGGCGCCAACCAGCCCCATGGTCGAGAGCTTGCGGGTTTGTGCCATGCGCAGACCAAAGTTGTCTGTGCCAGACGCCGCAGCAGAGGCCTCCAACAAGGCGCGCACGGCAACGGCTGGAATGCGCATTTCGGTCTCGCCCAGGCAGGCAGGGCTGAGTCCAGCGGCGATGACCATGGGGTACGGGTCGATGCCCACGCTATGGGCAACGGTGGCATAGTTGGTCAGCACTGCGCTGCGAACAAGGTCGGTCATCTGAATGACGGGCTGGGCATGGCCTGCGGGTTGAAGAAACTTGGAATATACGCTTGGAGCAGACCATGACAAAGGGTTCAGTCAAGGCCCGTTGGGCCAAGGTCAAAGGTCAGTGTGGCACGTGGTTCCCCGGGCTGATGGCCAGTTGCACGGTGGCTGCTGCGGCGACTTTTTTGTCTGAGCACTATGGGGCACCCGTGATGCTGTTCGCCTTGCTGCTGGGCATGGCGATGAATTTTTTGTCAGAACCCACAGGTCCGTGTTTGCCAGGCATTGAACTGGCGGCCAAGCACCTGTTGCGCTTGGGGGTGGCTTTGCTGGGCTTGCGCATCACCTGGGGGCAGATTGCCCACCTGGGGTGGTTTCCTGTCGCGCTGGTGATGGTCTCAGTGGTGGCCACCATTGCTTTTGGTTTGTTGGCTGCCCGCATTGGGGGTTTTAAACCGGCATTTGGCATGTTGACCGGGGGCGCTGTGGCCATCTGCGGTGCGTCGGCTGCGTTGGCCATTTCCACCGTGTTGCCTCAGCATCCGCTGCGCGAGAGGGCGACCTTGTTCACCGTGATTGGGGTGAGTGCGTTGTCCACTTTGGTCATGGTGCTCTACCCGATGTTGACCCACGCTTTGGGTTTGGACGACAGCGCGAGCGGCATCTTCTTGGGCGCAACCATCCATGATGTCGCGCAGGTGGTGGGGGCGGGTTATGGCATTTCCAGCGAGGCCGGTGATGTGGCCACGCTGGTCAAGCTGATGCGCGTGGTGATGCTCATCCCGGTGATCATTGTTGTGGCTGCCGTGAACCGCAAAAACCGGGCTGCCGATGAGCCACGGGCCGTGTTGTTGCCCTGGTTTGTGAGTGTCTTCATGGCACTCATCGTGGTTGGCAGCTTGGGCTGGGTGCCCGCTGGCCTGCAGGCCGCAGGGGGCGACCTGTCTCGTTGGCTGCTGGTGATCGCGATGTCTGCGATTGGCCTCAAAACCAAATTGCAGGAGTTGGTCACGGTTGGGTTCAAGCCGGTGGCCGTGATGGTGGCCGAGACCGTGTTTCTGGCAGGGTTGGTGCTGGCGTTGATCCTGTTGTGGCGTTGACGCGTTCAGCGAGATGGACGGTTGCGCATCAGCGCAACAACGTCTGCATGTAGCTGCTCACCCCCTGCGCCACGGCAGCGAAGACATGGTCACAACCGGTGTTGCGAAGGCGACTCAAGTCTGCCTGGGTATAGCACTGGTACTTGCCACGCAAGGCGTCAGGAAAGGCCACGTACTCGATCAGCCCCGCTGACACTGCCTCGGCCAGGCTCAAGGGCGTGTCGCCTTTGGCTGTTCGCAAGCTGTTCACCACCGCCAGCGCGACGTCGTTGAAAGGTTGGGCACGGCCCGTGCCAAGGTTGAACACTCCCGACTGCTCGGGATGGTCGTAGAACCACAGGTTGACAGCGACCACGTCGTCGATGAAGACGAAGTCACGCAATTGCCCGCCGGGGGCATAGCCTCCATATTCACCAAAGAGCTTGACTTTGCCCTCGGCCTTGAACTGGTGGAACTGGTGAAAGGCAACGCTGGCCATGCGGCCTTTGTGCTGCTCACGTGGGCCGTAGACGTTGAAGTAACGAAAACCCACCACCTGCACGCGGGCGTCGCTGAAGTCGGTGCCTATCTCACGGCGCAGATGTTGGTCAAACAGCAGTTTGCTGTAGCCGTAGACATTCAGCGGACCTTCACATTCGGGCACTTCGCGGAACGATTCAGAGCCACCGTAGGTGGCTGCTGATGACGCGTAGAGCAAACGCGTGCCTTGACGCTGGCAGGCTTGGAACAGCTCACACGACAGGCTGTAGTTGTTGCGCATCATGTACTGACCGTTGGTTTCCATGGTGTCGCTGCACGCGCCTTCATGGAACACCGCGTCTACTTTGCCATAGGCGCCTGCTGCAAAGCGGGCATAAAAGTCCTGCGCGTCCACGTAGTCCGCAATGGCCAGGTCGGCCAGGTTTTTGAACTTGTCGCCCTGGGTCAGGTCATCGACCGCAATGATGTTGCTGATGCCACGGGCATTCAGGCCTTTGACGATGTTGCTGCCGATGAAGCCAGCGGCGCCGGTCACTACCACGCGAGGATTTTTGTTCATGTTCATGCCATCAATTCTTCAAACGATGCGGTCGCCGTGCCGAATTTGCCAACGACGATGCCGCCTGCTTTATTGGCCCAAGGCATGGCTTCTCGCAAGCTCAGGCCAGAGGCAACCAAGGTGGCGAGCGTGGCGATGACCGTATCGCCTGCACCGGTCACGTCAAACACTTCGCGCGCGGCTGCTTTGACACTGAGTTCTCCTGCCTGGTCAAACAAGGTCATGCCTTCTTCGCTGCGGGTCACCAGTACGGCTTGCAGGCCCAGTTGCTCGCGCAGGTTGTGGGCCTTGATGCGCAGGTCTGCTTCATCGCGCCAGTGCCCCACCACTTGTTGCATTTCAGCGCGGTTGGGGGTGATGACCGTGGCGTGTTGATAGCGAGAGTAGTCGGCGCCTTTGGGGTCCACCAGCACAGGTTTGCCCGCAGCCACCGCTTCACGGATCATGTCGCTCACGTGGGTGAGTCCGCCTTTGCCGTAGTCAGACAACAGCACCGCATCATGCTCAGGGACCAAGCGAACAAAGGCTGCGGATTGAGACGCCAGCACCTCACTGGGCGGCGTGTTTTCAAAATCCACCCGCAGCAGTTGCTGTTGTCGACCAATCACGCGCAATTTGACGGTGGTTTGCAAGGCTGCATCACGCCCGAAGTGGGCGCGTATGCCTGTTTGCGCGACCAGTTGTTCGAGTTTGTGGCTGGCTTCGTCGTCACCCACAACGGTCAACAGCGAGGCTTTGGCACCCATGGTGACCACGTTGTAGGCCACGTTGGCACTGGCCCCAATGCGCTCTTCTTCGCGGGTGATGCGCACCACAGGCACTGGTGCTTCCGGGGAGATGCGGTCCACCGCGCCGTACCAGTAACGGTCCAGCATGGCGTCGCCGACCACCAGTACGCGAGCAGCATTGACCGCCTTCAGGGTAGGGCGCACGGTGGGCTCCGCTTGCAATGGGTTTGATGGAGATGGGTTCATAGTTCTTCGACGCGACGGGCCGGGTAGCTGTCCCAAGACTGGCAGCCAGGGCATTGCCAAAAATGCTGTTTGGCTTCAAAGCCACATGCGGCGCACCGGTAGCGTGTGAGGGGTTTGACCGCATGGTCCAGCGCACGTTGTACCTGGGGATGGAATTGCTCGTGTTCGAGTTTTTCGCCGGCGATCCATTTCGCTGCAGCCACCAGGGATGGCTCACGCTCCAGGTGTCGCAAATACCAGTCACGCGGGGTGGTGTCGGTCGAGTCCAGCACCACCAGGGCTTCCATCACATCGAGGGATGGCGTGTGTTCGTAGCTGGCCCGTAACAGCTCGGTGGCTTGGGCTTGTCGCTGCGTCACCACCGCGGTCTGGGCGATCAACTTGGCGAGCAAGGGCAGGGCATTGGGGACAGCTTGCGCCGTGTGCATCAGCGTATCGAACGCAGTCTGGGCCTGTCCATCCTTGAGGTGGTGCTCAGCCAGGGCCATGCCAGGTCTTGCCGTGTCAGCGCTCATGGCAACGGCTTGTTTGAGCAAGTCTTTGGCGGCGTCTCCCGTCAATTGACTGGCTTGTTCACACAGGTAATGGGCACGTCTCACGCTGAAGTTGCCCTGGCCGCTGGCCTCCAGTTTGGCCGCAATGTCGGCAGCCGGTGTCCAGTCTCGGGATCGCTCGTAGATGGCCAGCAAGGCCAGTCGCGCTTCGGCCTCAAAGGCGGTGCCTTCTAATTTGCGAAGGGCCGCCTCTGCTCGGTCGAGCAGGCCTGCTTTCAGGAAGTCGAGCGCCAACGCATGTTGAGCGCGGTGACGGTCTGTGGCGCTCAGGTCATCGCGTGACAGCAAGTGTTCATGCACACGAACAGCCCGTTCGTACTCTCCGCGTCGGCGAAACAGGTTGCCCAGCGCGAAATGCAGCTCCGATGTGTCGGGGTCACTTTGGACCGCTTCGATGAAGGCATCAATCGCTTGGTCTTGCTGTTCATTCAATAAAAAGTTCAAGCCCTTGAAATAGGCTTTAGGGGCTTGTCGGTTGTCAATGCGCAGCTGCCGCAGGTCGAGCCGTGACGCCATCCACCCCAACACAAAGGCCACGGGGAGGCCCAGGAGTATCCAGCTGAAGTCAAATTCCATAGGGGGGCTGTGTCAGGTTGCCGTCGGCGGGTTCTTTGGCGGAGGCAGATGGTGCAGGCGCGGTGGCGCGCTTGTCTTGCATGCGTTTGGCGACGCGACGGTGCTTCCACCATCTCGGCACCATGCCCAGCACGCCAATGGCAACGCCTGCAGTGAACACCGCCAACACGACGAGCACCAACGGTGCGCGCCAGGCCGTACCGAAGAAAAAGTGAAGCGTCACATCCTGCTGGTTGTTCAGCGCGAAGGCGAAGAGCGTAAAAAAAATGGCTGCTTTGAGCAGCCACGAGAGGTATTTCATCTGGCTTCCCGGTGACGAGGTGATTTTACCTGCCGGGATGCCGGTTGGACGTGTCTTAAGCCGCTTCCTTGGCTGCGTCCTTGGCAGCTTTTGCCCCAATTTCGGCAGTGCGTTGGTCCACGGTCTCACGCAAAGCTTTGCCAGGCTTGAAGTGGGGGACGCGCTTTTCTGGGATCGCCACACTCTCACCGCTTCGGGGGTTGCGCCCCATGCGTGGTGGCTTGCGGTGTATGGAAAAACTGCCAAAGCCTCTGATCTCAATGCGATGCCCGCGCACCAGCGCGTCGCTCATCGCATCCAATATGGTTTTGACAGCAAACTCCGCATCGCGGTGGGTGAGCTGGCTGAAACGGGCAGCCAGTTCTTCGACTAAATCTGAACGGGTCATGGCACAGAGCTGGGCGAAAGGTGAAACTCGGCTTGCTCAGACAAACCGACCGGCCGTGCTACAGCGTAGCAGGGCCGGTCGGCAGGCTTCACAAGGTGAAGGGTTTAGTTGTTGTCCAACTTCGCACGCAGCAAGGCGCCCAAGCTGGTCGTACCAGCGTTTTCACGGGCAGACTGCTGGCTCAGGGATTGCATGGCTTCGTTTTGGTCGGCCATGTCTTTCGCTTTGATCGACAACTGGATGTTGCGGGTCTTGCGGTCGATGTTGACCACCACAGCGGTGACTTCGTCGCCTTCTTTGAGCACGTTACGTGCGTCTTCGACGCGGTCACGGCTGATTTCGCTGACGCGCAGGTAGCCGATGATGTCTTCACCCAGGTCGATTTCAGCGCCACGGGCGTCAACGGTCTTGACCTTACCAGTGACGGTTTGGCCCTTGTCGTTGACAGTGGTGAAGGTGGTGAAGGGGTCAGAGTCCAACTGCTTGATGCCCAAGGAGATGCGCTCGCGGTCCACGTCCACAGCCAACACGATGGCTTCGACTTCTTGACCCTTCTTGAATTCGCGCACGGCGACTTCGCCGGATTCGTTCCAAGACAGGTCAGACAAGTGCACCAGACCGTCGATGCCGGCCGCCAGACCAACGAACACGCCGAAGTCGGTGATGGACTTGATCGGGCCCTTGACGCGGTCGCCACGCTTGGTGTTTTGTGCGAACTCTTGCCATGGGTTGGCCTTGCACTGCTTCATGCCCAGGCTGATGCGGCGCTTGTCTTCGTCGATTTCCAGAACCATGACTTCGACTTCGTCGCCCAGCGAAACCAGCTTGGCGGGAGCGATGTTCTTGTTGGTCCAGTCCATTTCAGACACGTGCACCAGGCCTTCGATACCGGGTTCGAGTTCCACAAATGCGCCGTAGTCGGCGATGTTGGTGATCTTGCCGAACATGCGGG